>JBPCQG010000030.1:0-26875 GCA_050998315.1 Chitinophagaceae bacterium | reverse complement strand
AAAGCCTCTGTAGGACTACTGCATATTGATCCGCAGCATGATTTTTATCATTTGTATGGAAAAGATAATGCAGTGCTTTTTTACACCGACCGTTATACTGAACAGCCTCTGGTAATTAAAGGTGCAGGAGCCGGTGCTGAGGTAACAGCATCAGGTGTTTTTGCAGATATAATAAGAGCTGCAGCTCCTACTAATTAAATCATGAACTCAGTAAAGATAAAATCACCTGCGACTATTGCCAATTTAGTATGTGGTTTTGATGTACTGGGGCTTGCACTAAATGAGCCGCAGGATGTAATGCAGGTTACCCTCAGCGAAAAGCCCGGTGTTCGTATTGAACATAACGATATTTACAACCTCCCTCTTATTCCTGAACAAAATGTTGCCGGTGTTGCATTATTAGAACTTATGCAGGAGCTTGATAATGCCATTGGTTTTGATATAATTATCGAGAAGCATATAAAACCTGGCAGTGGACTTGGTTCCAGTGCTGCAAGCGCAGCGGGAGTTGTTGTAGCTGCAAATCATTTGCTTAAAAATAAATTCTCTAAACAAGACCTTGTTCGTTTTGCAATGGCGGGGGAAAAACTTGCGTCTGGTGTTAAACATGCTGATAATATCTCTCCCTGTATTTATGGAGGCGTCACACTTATACGTTCAATTTTTCCTTTGGATATAATTGCTTTGCCTGCACCATCCATGTTCGTAACGGTTGTACATCCGCAGATCGAAGTAAAGACTTCTGATGCAAGAGAAATTCTTCGAAAAGAAGTTTTATTAAAAGATGCCATTAAGCAATGGGGAAATATTGCAGGGTTGGTAGCAGGTTTTATGCAAAATGACTATGGGCTGATAAGCCGCTCTTTGGAAGATGTTATTATTGAACCGGTAAGAAGCATGCTGATCCCCGGCTTTGATGAAGTAAAGAAAAGAAGTATCGCTGCAGGGGCTTTAGGCGGGGGAATAGCAGGTTCCGGGCCATCCATATTTATGCTATGTAAAGAAGAGAATACTGCAAAAAAAATTGAGGCAATAATGAAAGATATTTATGGTAGCATGGGATTAGCATTTTATACTTATGTAACAACAATAAATAATAACGGGATAACAATTATTGAAGAGTTATAGAATTCGTGAAACGTGAGCCCTGCATTTCATGTTTCAATCTCAGGTCTCACAATAATGACATAGACAAACATTTAAAACAAAATGCTTTATCATAGCACAAATCATATATCATCTAAAGTAGATTTTAAAGAAGCCACTATTAAAGGTCAGGCTCCGGATAAAGGATTGTATTTTCCTGAAAGAATACCGCAGCTATCCAAAAAATTTATCAGCAATATAGATCAGTATTCAAAAGAAGAAATTGCTTATACCGTTATTCAGCCATACGTGGGCGACGTAATTCCAAAAGATGAATTGGAAAGAATAGTAACTGAAACTATCAATTTTGATTTTCCGTTGGTTAAGGTTGAAGAAAATATTTTTTCTCTTGAATTATTTCATGGACCCACCCTGGCTTTTAAAGATGTGGGTGCAAGATTTATGAGCCGCTGCCTTGGCTATTTTGTAAAGGATCAAAATAAGAAAATAACAGTGCTGGTTGCCACTTCCGGCGATACAGGAGGAGCAGTTGCCAATGGTTTTTATAATATAGATGGAGTTGACGTGGTTATACTTTATCCTTCAGGAAAAGTAAGCAGCGTACAGGAATTACAATTAACTTCTTTAGGAAAGAACATAACGGCTTTAGAAGTTGATGGAACTTTTGATGATTGTCAACAATTGATAAAACAAGCTTTTGCGGATAAGGAATTAAATAAAAAGCTCTTTCTTACTTCTGCAAATTCTATCAACGTATCTCGTTGGTTGCCTCAGCAGTTTTATTATTTCTTTGCTTATCAACAATGGAAAGATAAAAATGATCTTCCAGTAATAAGTGTGCCCAGCGGTAATTTTGGAAATATCTGCGCAGGATTATTGGCGCATCTTTCAGGTTTACCTGTAAAACATTTTCTTGCGGCGTGTAATGCAAATGATGTGGTTTATACATATTTAAAAACTGAAAATTATATTCCTAAACAATCAGTTACAACTTTATCTAACGCTATGGATGTTGGTAACCCAAGCAATTTTGTTCGCCTTTTGGAATTGTTTCATCAGAAATTTACTTCAATTACAAATGTGATAAGCAGTTATACTATTTCGGATGAAGAAACAAGATTAGCTATGAAGGAGGTTTATCTAAATTCAAAATATTTATTAGATCCCCATGGGGCAGTTGGTTACATGGCATTAAAAAAGTATCTGCAGCAATATCCCATTCTACAGGGAATATTTTTAGAAACTGCACATCCAGTAAAGTTTTATGATGTGGTTGAACCAATCATTCAGCAAGCTGTACCTATGCCCAATGCAATTAATGGCCTGCTGAAAATGAAAAAGCAAAGTATAAAAATGGGATTAGAATACGATGCTTTTAAAGATTATTTATTATCGCAATAATTTACTTATTTTAAACGACGCAGCTTAAGAATAGCAATAATGTCGTTCAAAGTAAAATTTTTCTCTCTTAATAAAACAAGATAATGGAATAACAGATCTGCTGCTTCATTTTTAAATTCCTCCCCATCATTATCCTTGGCTTCAATAATCATTTCAACTGCCTCCTCTCCTACTTTTTGCGCAATAGTATTTATGCCTGCTTTAAAAAGGGAACTTGTATAAGATTTTTCGCGGGGATTTTTTTTTCGATCAGAAATAATTTTTTCAAGTGTCAATAAAAAATTATCAGTTTTATTTTCTTCATTAAAACAGGTATCGCTACCTGTATGGCAAACTGCTCCATCAGGCTTCGCTTTAATTAAAATAGTGTCACTATCACAATCAATTTTTATCTCTACAAGATGTAAATAATTATTACTAACCTCGCCCTTGGTCCATAAGCGTTTTCTTGTTCTGCTATAAAAAGTAACCAGTTTTGTTTCTATAGTTTTATGCATAGCCTCTTTATTCATAAATCCAAGCATTAATACTATCCTGGTATCTGCATCCTGGATAATTGCCGGGATTAATCCATCGGGGTATTTCAAAAAATCAGGTTTGAGCTCAATCATATTCTTACATTTATATGGTTCTCCTTTAGATATTTTTTTAATGAAGGAATTTGTACTCCTTTATAATGAAAGATGCTTGCTGCAAGAGCGGCGTCTACATTGGTTTTTTCAAATACTTCTTTAAAGTGCTCAACTGTGCCTGCACCTCCTGAGGCGATTACCGGAACAGGAAGAGTGTTCGATAATAACGAAGTTATCTCTAAAGCAAATCCATTTTTTGTTCCATCATGGTTCATTGATGTTAGCAAAATCTCACCGGCTCCAAGATCAACGGCTTGCTTTGCCCAATCGATTGATTTAGTTTCTGTTTTTGTTCTGCCACCATTCAAATAAACATACCATTCACCATCTTCCTCTTGTTTCGTATCAATTGCCAGCACTGCACACTGGCTTCCAAAATCATTAGCTATTTCTGTTATAAGTTCAGGACGTTTATAAGCTGCAGAATTGATTGAGACTTTATCTGCGCCATTTTGTAAAAGCTCTGATACATTTTCAATTAATGTAATTCCACCACCAACCGTAAACGGAATATTGATATTAGAAGCAAGCTTTTTTACGAGCTCAACAAGCGTCTTTCTTTTTTCAATTGTTGCGGTAATATCAAGAAAGACCAATTCATCAGCCCCCTGCTTTGAATAAACCTTTGCCAGTTCAACAGGATCGCCTGCATCACGAATATTATCAAAATTGATACCCTTAACGGTTCTTCCATCTTTTATATCTAAACACGGTATGATTCTTTTTGTAAGGCCCATGCCCCCTGCCCCCATAAAGGGGTGATTGAGAAGTTTACTTTTGTTGTTACTATTATTCATCCTTAGTTATTCATTACTGTTTTAAAAACTATTCCGTAACTGAGTTCATAAAGTCTCCTAAAGTATTTAAGGTTATTTTTCCTTCGTAGATCGCTTTGCCAATAATTACGCCACTACAACCGATATTTTGTAATTCGATAAGGTCATCCATATTACTAACACCTCCGCTTGCAATTAAATGTAACGAAGGAAATTGCTGCATGATCTTTTTATAAAGCTCAACAGAAGGTCCCTGCATTATACCATCTTTGGAGATATCCGTGCAAAAAACATTTTGAGCCCCCAATGCCAGCATTCTGCTAATAAATTCAAGAATAGTAATGCCTCCATCCTCCAACCATCCACTAATTTTTATTTTTTCATTTAATACGTCTGCACCAATTAAAATTTTATCAGTTCCGAATTCCATTAACCATTCTTCTACTATCTCAGGTTGCTTCACAGCAATACTACCTAGCGTTACGATAGAAGCTCCAGCATTAAAAACACTGCTAACATCATCAATACTTTTTATTCCACCGCCAAAATCAATTACCAGTTTTGTATTAGAAGCAATTAATTCCAACACCCCTAGATTTTGAATACTCCCTGCTTTAGCACCGTGCAAGTCAACAATATGCAGTCTTCGTAAACCTGCAGCCTCAAAAGATTTTGCTGTATCCAAGGGATTTTCATTATAAATCTTCTGCTTTGTAAAATCACCTTTCGTAAGTCTTACACATTTTCCATCTATTATATCAATCGCAGGAATTATTTGAAACCCCTCCGCCCCTAAAGGGGAACTTATGTAGTTATTTAATTCTTTTAACTTTTCACTTATAGCAAAGATTACTTTTTCTAATTCCATCTTTACCTGTATATTGGTGAATCGTAAAAATTTTATGCCTAAAGCTTCCAGTTGTGTCTGCCTTTCAGTATTATTATTTTTTACTTCTTCTAATGAGTGAATAGATCCGTCTATTTCAATTGCAAGCCGTATCTGATGCGCATAAAAATCTAAAACATAACATGCAGCAGGGTGTTGTCTTCTAAATTTTATTCCCAATTGAGATTGACGAAGATAATTCCATAAAATTGCTTCTGTATCCGTAGGATTGTTCCTTAATTCTTCCGCCCTTTTAAAAATTAGCGGATGGGCTTTATAAAACATGTTATTCTCCATAATATTTTTACTCCCCTTTAGGGGTCGGGGGCATCTTTAAAAAGTTTAATAAAATCCTGTCGCCAACCTCGGCTGACTTCTCTGTGTGAAATTGAACTCCATAGAAATTATTCTTTTGAATAACAGAACTATATGGAAGAATATAATCAGTAGTGGCAATTGTTTCTCTTCCTGCCTCAACATAATAGCTGTGTACATAGTAAACAAATGATTCTTCTTTAACACCTTCAAATAATGATGATGATAGATCATAGATATTGTTCCATCCCATCTGCGGAATCTTAAAATTTCTTTTTTCAGAAACAAACTTCTTTACTTTCAGATCTACAATTCCTAATCCCGTAGTATCATTCTCTTCTGAATGTGTACATAATAATTGCATGCCAACGCATATACCCAAAACAGGTTGTGTAAGTTGTTTAATTATCACATCTAAATTTTTCTCTTTAAGGCTTTGCATTGCTGAATAAGCATTTCCAACCCCGGGAAAGATCACTTTGTCCGCACCTTTAATTGCATTATGATCATCAGTTACTATGGCATCATAACCTAATCGCTCCAAAGCATAAAGCACACTTTGTACATTACCTGCATTATATTTTACGATTGCAATATCCATACGCTAAACCCCAAAGGAGGTTTAAATAATTTTTATAAAGTTCCCTTTGTTGTGGGAAGTGACTTATTATTTATATCTCTTTTCACAGCCATTTTAATTGATTTGGCAAATGCTTTGAAAATAGATTCAATCTTGTGATGTTCATTTGTTCCTTCAGCTTCGATATTGAGATTGCATTTTGCAGCATCACTAAATGACTTAAAAAAATGAGAGAACATTTCTGTGGGCATCTCTCCTATTTTTTCTCTTTTAAATTCCACTTCCCACACCAGCCAGCTTCTTCCCCCAAAATCTATAGCAACCTGTGCAAGACAATCATCCATTGGCAACAAAAATCCATAACGTTCAATTCCTCTTTTATTTCCCAAAGCTTTTGCGATTGCTTCACCCATTGCAATACCAACATCTTCTATAGTATGATGTTCATCAATGTGAAGATCACCTTTACATTGAATATCCAGGTCAATGTTTCCGTGCCTGGCTATTTGCTCCAGCATGTGATCAAAAAATGCCAAACCGGTTTTGATGTCTGCCTTACCGGAACCGTCCAAATTTAATCCGACATGAATTGATGTTTCGTTCGTTTTTCTTTCATGTTGAATTTTCCTTGCAGGAACTTTAAGAAATTTATAAATATCCTTCCAGTGAATTGTGTCAAGCGCAATCGTTTCAGCTATTTGTTCACTTGATTCCTTTACCTCTGTCGCGCCCAGATCATTATGATTATTTAACCACAAAGCTTTACATCCAAGATTTTTGGCAAGTAACACATCCGTAATGCGATCGCCAATAACAAAAGAATTTTCAATGTCATACTTTTCATTGTTTAGGTATTCGATTAACATTCCGATGCCCGGTTTTCTTGTGTGTGCATTATCAGCAGGAAATGTGCGGTCAATAAATACTTTGTGAAAATGAATATCTTCATTCTCCAGGCTCTTCATTATAAAATCATGCACCGGCCAAAAAGTATTTTCAGGAAATACATCAGTACCAAGCCCATCCTGGTTTGTAACCATTACCAATTCGTAATCCAGCTCCTTTGCGATTTTCGTCATAAATTCAAACACGTGTGGGTAGAATTCAAGCTTTGGAAATGAATCAAGCTGGTAGGTTGGTGGCGCTTCTTTTATCAATGTTCCATCCCTGTCAATAAATAAAACCCGTTTAGCTCCTTTCTCCACAAAGGGAGAATTTAGATTTTCACTTTTTTCTTTTGGCGAATTACTGTCCATAGCTTTCTAATATTTTAATTAATTCCAGATTTTCATTCGGAGTGCCAATTGTAATACGTAAACAATTATCACACATCACTTCTTTGCTTCTATTTCTTACAACAATTTTATTACCTGACAAATAGTTGTGTAAGATATTGGCATCGTTAACTTTTACCAATATAAAATTTGCATCACTCTCGTATATTTTCTTTACAAAGGAAAAGTTTGATAATTCTTTAATAAGTAATTTTTTTTGTGCTACAATCTGTTTTATCCATTCATTAACCCGCTGTGTATTTTGCAGTGCTTCAATAGCTAAATGCTGAGATGCCTTATTAATATTATAAGGTGGTTTCACTTTGTTAAAGAGATCAATAATATCCGGAGAAGCAAAAGCCAATCCCAGTCGCAATGAGGCAAGCCCCCATGCTTTTGAAAGCGTTTGCATTACAATTAGATTTTGATATTTGGCTAATTCCTGAATAAGAGATTTTTGTTTTGAAAAATCTATATATGCTTCGTCAATGATAATAATTCCGGGAAAATTATCAAGCAGCATTTCTATATCCTGTTTCTTCATATTATTACCGCTGGGGTTATTAGGAGAGCAGATGAAAAGAATCTTTGTATTTTGATCAGTCGCTGATAAGATACCATCTACATCTAATTGAAACTCTTTATTAAGATTTATCTTCCTCACTTCAACATCGTTAATATTGGCACTCACCTGATACATGCCATAAGTTGGCGGGCAAATTATCACATTGTCTTGAAGAGGATTACAAAATATCCTGTAAGCAAGATCAATTACTTCATCGCTTCCATTTCCAATAAATATATTCTCTGCAGAGATTTGCTTTATTTTTTGAATCGCGAATTTCAATTGCCATTGCAACGGATCAGGATACCGGTTAAAGCTCACCTCCAGCTCTTCGCCTTCCTGAGATGGAAGAATAATAGGCGAACCAAAACTATTTTCATTGGCATCAAGAAATACGGATGCTTCCCCTTTGAAGTCATGACGTGCGGAGGAATAAGGAGTAAGTTTCCTGATATTTTCTCTTACTAATTGTTTCAATTCAAATTTCATTAGACTTTATAAATTTTTCAAACGTATTGAAACAGCATTCCTGTGAGCATCCAATCCTTCTGCAGTAGCCATAGCTTCTACTGCATTCCCAATATTCTTCAATCCATCTTTACTCAATTTCTGAAAAGTAATTTTCTTAATGAAAGTATCTAATGATACGCCTGAATAAGCTTTTGCATATCCATTTGTCGGCAAAGTGTGATTAGTTCCTGACGCATAATCACCTGCACTTTCAGGGGAATAATGTCCAAGAAAAACACTACCCGCATTTATAACTTTTTCTGACAACAGCTCTGCATTATCAGCAGCGATTATCAAATGTTCAGGTGCATATTCGTTCAACAGATCAAAAGCACTGTCGATATTTTCCATAACTACAAAACGACTGTTACTTAAGGATTTTTCAATTTTTTGTCTTCTTGATAACAATTTTATTTGCAGATCAATTTCCTTTTTTACATTATCAACTATTAGTTGAGAGGAGCCAACTAATAGTACCTGGCTATCATCACCATGTTCAGCCTGGCTTAAAAGATCTGATGCAACATAAGATGGATTGCAGCTTTTATCAGCATATATTGCTACTTCACTGGGACCGGCAGGCATGTCAATAGCAATACCTTCACTGCTAATCATTTGTTTGGCAGTAGTTACATATTGATTACCCGGCCCACATATTTTATGCACTGAAGAAATGCTTTCTGTACCATAGGCCATGGCAGCTACTGCCTGTACACCACCTATCTTATAAATATTTTTCAATTTTAAAAGATGAGCGACATATAAGATCAAGGGATTTACTTTCCCATCTTTATCTGCAGGAGTGCAGACAATTATTTTACGGCAACCCGCCAGCAATGCTGGAATTCCCAGCATCAGCAATGTAGAAAACAAAGGAGCTGTTCCACCGGGAATATACAAACCTACCTTATCAATGGCAACAGATTTGCGCCAACACATTACACCAGCAGATGTTTCAATTATTTTTACATCCTCCTTTTGTGAGCAATGAAACTTTTCAATATTTTTTTTTGCCAGTTGAATTGCATTTTTCAATTCATTATCTACAACTAACAAAGCTGTCGTAATTTCTGCATCACTTACTTTAAGATCATTTAATTCTACACCATCAAACTGCAAAGAATATTTTGTAATTGCCTTATCCCCATTTTGTTTTACGTCAAGCAAAATTTCTGAAACAACATTTTTAAGTGCTGCATTATTAATTTGAGGGCGCTGAATTATTTCATTCCACTTTTCTCTTAAAGGATTTATAAAAGTTTGCATAAGGCTTCTATCTTTCAAAATCTCCCCTTAGGGAGACTTTAGAGGGTTTCAGACAATCATCTTTTCAATTGGTACTACTAAAATTCCTTCTGCCCCCAACTGTTTCAATTTTTCGATCACATCCCAAAATACATCTTCATTTACCACACTTTGTACACTACTCCATCCTTCTTCTGCCAAAGGCACAACTGTAGGGCTTTTCATGCCGGGTAACACAGCTGCAATATTTTTGAGCTGATGATTAGGTGCATTAAGTAAAATGTATTTATTATTCTTTGCTGTCTTAACTGCGTTTATTCGTAATAATAATTTTTCAAGAATGCTTTTATTTTCTAAGGATAAATTTTTGTTGGTGCACAATATGGCTTCAGATTGTAAAATAACTTCCACTTCTTTTAATCCATTTGTAAAAAGCGTGCTGCCACTGCTTACCAGGTCGCAGATTGCATCTGCCAATCCTATTCCCGGCGCTATTTCAACAGAACCACTTATCTCATGGATTTCTGCGTTTACATTTTTCTCTGTAAGAAATCTTTGCAATAAATAAGAATATGTGGTAGCGATCTTCAAGCGTTCCAGATCGCTAACAGTATTATATATCATACTTTTTGGCACTGCAATACTAAGCCGGCATCTTCCAAAACCAAGACGATAGACCAGGTCAATTTCCTTTCCTTTTTCAAGAAAAACATTTTCGCCCACGAAGCCAACATCGGCTACACCATCGTATACATATTGCGGAATGTCATCATCTCTTAAAAAATAAACCTCCACAGGAAAATTATAAGCAACTGTTTTCAATTGTTTATTGCCATTATTTAATTCAATGCCACATTCTTTCAAAAGCTTTATTGAATCCTCATTAAGTCGTCCTGATTTTTGAATGGCTATTTTTAGCATAATACCTCACCCTTAATCCCTCTCCACAAGTGGAGAGGGAAACCGGAGAGTGTAACCCGGCTTTGATAAAAACAAAAAGGACTTACTTTTTAGTAAGCCCTTTTGAGAATATGTTTTAAAACATACAGATCAACATAGCCTACCCTGCGGCAGAGAATGATGATGATGTATGAGAACAGATTGTTTCATTTATTGATACAAAGTAAGTAATGAATATTCATTCAAACAAATAAAAATTTATTTTATTGAAGCACGCATCATATTTTTCGAAGCAAATAACAGAAACCAACTTTTATTAAATGAATGATGATTTGTCAACGTAAATAATCACTTACCTTTTGCTGAATGAATTTTTTCACAGTTTTCCATGTTTGTCCTTTTAGGCTAACCGGGTCTTCGCTTTCATTGGCATCATCAAAGTAAATGATGGCCTGCGGGATGGTAATTAAAAGATTTTGCTCAGGAAATTTTTTTTCATGAAAAGCGATCATGTCTTTTAAAGAGTAGTGATGAAGCAATTCATACATGTCCCAAAAATCCTTTTTCTTTCCTCTACCTAAAATGGCATTAAGTTTCATCGCAATAATATCCTTATCGCCATACATTCTAATTTTACCTTCTTCTTCAATTTCACCAATAGGTAAATGTGGGTGATAAATAATATCAACCTTTACATCGTTCAAAAAGCAGAATATTCCCCAGCGGGCATATTTACTTTCAATACTATACCCTTTCCCAAATTCTTTTTTCAGCGCCTTTACAATTGGTTCGTGATCAAATTTTTTATGATAAAAAAGATCCAGATCAACAGAAGTGCGGTGACCATATCGAAGAGATAATGCTGTGCCCCCAACTAATGAAAAAGGCTGAAGGGCTTTTAAGTCCATCAGCCCTTCTAATATGGAAAAAGTCCTGGGTTCAACTGTCTCAAGGTGTAGCATTTGAATTCAGTAACAGGTTTGTTAATTACGGCGGCCGCCAAATGAAGTCTTCTTTCTGGTAAATATTTTGCTTTCAATAAAACATCGGTCACTTTTTCATCACCATAATACCGGCGGCACTGGCGGATGTCTTCCACATCACCACGTTCAAACACCCGTTCAATTACAAAGCCGGCTTTCTTATCATAGTTGAGCGCTTCAAAATTTACATCCCAAAAGATGCGCTTATTAAATACAGGTATATTTTTTCGGGATTTCATACTTTAAAATTAATCAATAATTATTTTCCCTGCAGTGCATCTCATTTAAAAACTCTTTGCCATTATGATATAGCCTCCCATTTCCTGTATATACTCATTGCAGAAACATTCTTAAAATAACAATAACTATTGCTCTGATACCAACTTAATTAATAATTTAAAATATTATTTAAGTTCGGAAAATCTTATTATTTTTGCCATAGTTCTTTACATCACTTATCAAGAAAGGCAGAGGGATATGGCCCGATGACGCCTTAGCAACCGCATTGTTTAAATACAACGAAAGGTGCTAATTCCAACCCCGGTATTTGGGGAAAGATAAGTCAGATAAAAAGCTTAAAGATTTTTAGAGAGGTATGCAAATATCGGCTCTACCAACAGGCTCATCTGATTTATCGGGTGAGCTTTTTTTATTTTGGTGAATAACGGTATGCAAACCTCTCACGCCGTCTTTTTTGATTAGTAAAATTTTATTTGAAAATATTTTAAACCATTATCTGAAAAAAGTAATAAGTTTGTGAAGGAATGAAAACATCAGCGAAAACATCAGCAACACATATTTTCTCTATCTGCATTATTTGCAATTGCTGTATTATGCCGTAAGGCATGTGTTCTATTGCCCTTACGGCTTCCTTCAATTTATTTATTACTTACATTTTTCTTTTTCATTTCAACACTTAAAAAATATATCATGAGCAACAATCTTCGTTTCGAAACATTGCAGTTACATGCGGGGCAACAAATTGACCCCACAACCAAATCCCGGGCAGTACCTGTTTATCAAACCACTTCTTATGGTTTTGATAATTCCGAACATGCGGCTAATCTTTTCGGGTTAAAAGTATTTGGCAACATATACACCCGTATTATGAACCCAACTACTGATGTGTTTGAACAGCGTATTGCAGCGCTGGAAGGCGGTGTAGCTGCCCTGGCAACAGGTAGCGGACAGGCGGCACAATTCCTGGCTTTGAATAATATTTTACAGGCAGGGGATAATTTTGTAACAACTACCTATTTGTATGGCGGCACACACAATCAATTTAAAGTTGCTTTTAAGCGCCTTGGTATTGAAGCAAGATTTGCAGATGGCGATGATGCGGAAAGCTTTGTAAAACATATTGATAAAAATACCAAGGCTATCTATTTAGAAACAATTGGTAACCCCCGTTTAAATATTCCTGACTTTAAAAAGTTTGCTGACCTGGCAAAAGAATATGATCTTCCCTTAATTGTTGACAATACATTTGGCACTGCAGGCTATCTTTTCCGTCCGTTGGAACATGGTGCTAACATTGTGGTAGAATCAGCTACTAAATGGATTGGCGGGCATGGCACTACCATTGGCGGTGTTATTGTTGATGGTGGCAATTATAATTGGGCAAATGGAAAATTTCCTCAATTCACTGAACCGTCTGAAGGTTATCATGGATTGAAATTCTGGGATGTTTTTGGAGAAGGCAATCCTCTTGGTTTACCAAACATTGCATTTATTATAAGGGCAAGAGTAGAAGGTTTAAGAGATTTTGGTTCCTCACAAAGCCCATTCAATTCATTCTTATTATTACAGGGACTGGAAACGTTATCACTACGGGTACAACGCACAGTAGAGAATGCACAGGAACTGGCTGAATGGTTAGAAAAGCACGAACTGGTAGAGTTTGTTGAATATCCGGGATTAAAAAGCAGTCCTTATCATAAACTGGCAAAGCAATATCTCACAAACGGCTTCGGCGGCATTCTCAACTTTGGCGTTAAAGGAGGTAAAGCAAATGCAAGTAAGTTCATTGATTCATTAAAGCTGGTGAGCCACTTGGCAAACGTAGGTGATGCAAAAACATTGGCAATTCATCCTGCTTCTACAACCCATGAACAATTAAGTGCAGAAGAACAAATTGCTGCCGGAGTGCAACCTAACCAGGTGCGTATAAGCGCAGGAATTGAACATATTGAAGATATTAAAGCAGACCTGCAACAGGCTTTTGACAAAGTTTTTGCAAAAGATTTGGTGTAGAAAAAAACTTTGGTTGCCGGCAGTTTGTGCTGCTATCATCATCGTGGAGTTTACCCTGAGTTTCGATGGGTCACTCACTTCTTCTATTAGTTAAATATTGAACAAATAAAATTTGGCTTACAACATATTCAAATCAGGCAAACCATTTTCTCTAGAGGAGGGAAGCATACTCCCGGGCTTTCATCTTGCGTACACAACTCATGGGGAGTTAAATGAAATGAATGATAATGTAGTATGGATTTTTCATGCACTTACTGCCAATAGCGATGCAACGGAATGGTGGCCTGGTTTGGTTGGGGGGGGAAAAATATTTGATCCTTCCAAATATTTTGTTGTTTGCGTAAACATACCCGGCAGTTGTTATGGAAGCTTATGCCCACTTGATATAAACCCACAAACTGGTAAACCCTACTACCATGATTTTCCTTTCTTCACAATAAAAGATATGGTTAGGGCTTATCAACAATTGAGGGAATTTTTGGGTATCAGGAAAATTCATGTTGGTATAGGCGGCTCAATGGGCGGACAGCAATTATTGGAATGGGCAGTAGAAGAGCCGGAGCTATTTGAATTCATTTTTCCAATTGCCACCAATGCATTTCATTCTGCATGGGGCATAGCTTTTAACGAATCGCAAAGACTAAGCATTGAATGTGATGTAACCTGGAAAGAAAAAAAAGCCAGTGCAGGTATAGAAGGAATGAAAGTTGCAAGAGGTATAGCGCTTATTTCATATCGCAACTATATTACTTATAACGCCAGCCAGTCAGAAGATGTAAATGATAAAACTGACAATTTTAAAACTTCATCCTACCAGCGTTACCAGGGAGAAAAATTAGCTAAACGCTTCAATGCATTCAGTTATTATTTTCTCAGCAAAGGAATGGACTCGCATAACATTGGGCGAAACAGAGAAAGTAAAGAAATGGCATTACAACAAATCCAGGCAAAAGCATTGGTGATTGGGATCACAACTGATATTCTCTTTCCCATAACTGAACAACAATTTATTGTTGATAATATTCCGGGTGCCCAGTATAAAATTATTCATTCAAACTATGGACATGATGGTTTCTTATTAGAGTTTGAGCAAATTGAAAATATTATCAGTGATTTTCTTACCAAACAATCCGCAGCAAATTATAAATTTCAAACTTCAAACTAATGACAGCATATAAAAAAATAAACATAGGGGTATTTGGATTTGGCGTGGTAGGCGAAGGATTGTATAAAGTATTACAACAAACCACATCGCTTAATGCAACTATAAAAAAAGTATGTATTAAAAATCCAAATAAAAAAAGAAATGCCCCGGCAGAATTATTTACGACAGACAAAAACGAATTACTTAATGACAAAGAAATAAATGTAATTGTAGAAGTAATTGATGACTCTGATGCTGCATTTGACATAGTTTCTACTGCAATGAAAAATGGCAAAGCATGTGTAAGCGCCAGCAAAAAAATGATCGCAGAGCATTTGACAGAATTACTTGCCCTGCAGCTTCAGTTTGATGTTCCTTTTTTATACGAATCTGCTGCCTGTGCATCTATACCCGTAATCCGAAATCTTGAGGAATATTACGATAATGATCTTTTGCAAAGCATTAGTGGTATTGTAAATGGCTCTACCAATTTTATTCTTACCAAAATGTTTGAAGATGGAATTACCTTTTCCAAAGCATTGTTGGATGCGCAGCAACTCGGTTTTGCTGAAAGCAATCCTGATCTTGATGTACTGGGTATAGATGCGGTTAATAAATTAGCCATTTTACTAGTGCACTCATATGGCATTGTATCCAAACCCGGGGATTTATTATACAGCGGTATTAAGAACATTGAATTAAGCGATGCAAAAGTTGCTGCAGAAAAGGGTTGCCAAATTAAACTGATTGCTAAAGCTGTTAAACTAAAAAACGGTAAGGTTACCGCTTTTGTATTACCCCACTTTATAAAACCATCTTCCCAATTATATACAGTTAAAAATGAATACAATGGTGTCGTGATAGAAAGTAGCTTTTCAGATGAGCAATTTTTTTATGGCAAAGGCGCCGGCAGTTTGCCCACTGCTTCTGCTGTATTAAGTGATATTTCGGCTCTGCGTTATGACTATCGTTATGAATACAAAAAGCTGCGCTACCATACACCGTCGGAATTCACCAATGATTTTTATCTTAAGGTTTATATAAGTTATGACACAATAAAAAACATTCCCAAAAAGGAATTCGAATGGATAGAAGAATCTTATAATGGACAAGATAGAAATTACCTGATAGGGGTAATTCATTTCAGCAAATTATTAAAAGATGATTGGTGGAAACAGCAAGGCTTTTCTTTAATTACTTTACCTGATGCAATTATTGAAAATATAGAGATAAGAAAATTAAAGAAAAGAAGTTTGGAATTGGCGGGTATCGTGGGGTGATACAAAAAGATACACAGATCTAATACAATGTTCCTGATTTTTATCACATCAAAACGGTACCCAGGTGGGGATATAAATGAACTCCATAACGCGATATCATTAGGTACAAGGATACCAATGTTATAGGGCAGCCTTTTCAAGATGCTTATTGACGTTCTTATTCTTGTCGGTTATCTTGTCTTTTCAACAAAGTTACTTCCTTATCAAAGTTGTCCATTTCAGCATCCAGTGCTACCGTTCAGGCTGCAAGTCGTGAAAGGGAAAACGCATTTGGTGCAGGCATTTTCAAAGCATTTAAAATGATTGAACATAGAAAACGTGAGGCTAAAGCAGTATATGAAGAAGAATTTAAAAGCTATCAAAGGCAGGCTGATAGTCTTAAAATTAACTGGAAGGATGCAGTTTTTGAAAAATTTACTTTTGATGCTGTTTATCCTGAAGAAGTAAAATTGAAATATTTAAATGGAGAAATCTGGTTCAGGTACAGGCGTAATCATTTTGTTATTGAAGGCATTGAAGCTGTAGAAATAAAAGCTGGCTACAGGTACAATCTATTAAAGGTATCAGGCAGGTTGATGATGGTGAATAGCCACACTCAAAACGGTAATGGAACAATTTAAAAAAGATATGGAAACCATGAGCATAAGTGCCTTCGTTACCCAGATTCAAATATTGAGAATCACCGGTAATAAATGAAGGCATCTAAGATCTTCACTACATCACATACTTATTTACAATGCTTATCAGTTGTTCAGTTTCAAATGGCTTTTGTAAACATCCCTGCGCATTACTATCCTTTGTATAAGACTCTAACCTGTCAGTAGCTGAAGAAAGAATGACCGGGATATTAGTGGTCGTTTTTGATTTTTTTAATTCTTTGCAAATAACTCTGCCATCGGAACCCGAAATAAAAATGTCAAGAATAATCAGGTCAGGTTTAAATGCTTGATCTTATCAAATACTCCGGGCCAATCAGAAAGCGTTTCGACTACGTAACCTTGATTTTCCAGAATTAGTTTTACTACTTCAAGAATCATTTTATCGTCATCTATCACCAATATTTTAGCCATAGAGATTTTTAAAAAATTGCCATTGCAAAAGTACTAAGAGTAAACGTCATGAATTAATCGTACTAAATTATTTTTAGAAAGCCCAGAGCTTTTATTTTCTTAAAGTTCTTACCGTAATTGAATAGTGAATATTTTTAACAGGATCAGTACTACGCTCCCATTCACTCCAGGCAATACCTTCCATTATGTGAACAGAACGCCGGTCTACAGGAAATGATATGATCGATTTTTTCATCCTTAACCTTTTTATCATATAGCCGTAAACGGAAAACACAATTCTAATGTAAGGATAACCCGATAATTTTATCAAACGGCGGTGCATCCCTGTGCCTTAACTACTGAAACCGGAGGATATTCTGTTAACAAAAGTTGTGCAACTTCATTTCTATTTCTGTCCACCATGACGGACTGTTATATTTACTTTCATTTTATAATCCACTTATTGCATTAGACAGATGAATAAATTAAATGTTGCACAAATTTGAAGGAAATTCGATCATGTATCACATTTCTTCTGAGAGGTATTTCTTTATCAATACTCTAAAAAATGTATCAAAACCGTGCACTGAATGTAATGGTCATTGGTAAGATTCAAAAAATGATAGTTTCATGAAAATTCGCTAAGTACCCGGGAACGGAATTGAACCGTCACGAGCATTACTGCCCACAGGATTTTAAGTCCTGCGTGTCTACCAGTTCCACCACCCGGGTAACACTAAAAAAATTCCCGCCTTGTGCGGGACCTGAGCGGAAGACCGGGCTCGAACCGGCCACCCCGACCTTGGCAAGGTCGTGCTCTACCAAATGAGCTACTTCCGCTTAATTTAAGAACTAAAAAATGTACAGCAAAAATACCTTATGCCAGCTATTTATGCAAAATTTATTTGTATTTGGGATTATACAAAGTATTGTCGGGTACGGTTACCTCCGGTTTACCTTGATACCTGTGTTTGTATAGTCCGTAACAACCACCGGTTAAAAAAGCGACAAATAAAAACACCTGGCAATAAAATAAAAATCTTGAAGATGAGACCCAGTTATGGGCAAAATCTTTATCTGTATTATCTAAAACTTCTTCTTGTTCCATGTTTTAAATTTTGCAGTGCAAAAATAACAGATTGATATTAAATATTATCTTTTGTTGTTACAATTTCTGAAAATGCTTTTTTCCTGTTTACAAAGTATTGCCATATTACCAGTCCTTTGTAAATGCCTTGAAGCTTTGTTTTCTTTACCCCTTTGAAAATATTTTTATTTTTCTCAAAAAGCAGCCATCTTAAATAATGTACCTGGGCTTTTAAAATAGCGGTTAAAGTAATAGCACGCCCTGTAAATAGTCCTTTTAAACCGGCAATAATATCTAAACCAATCCTGAATGGAATTTTCCATAAAGCTTGCCCCGCAGGCAAATTTTTAGTAAGCATAATGAGGTTGTTCCTGAAATTTAAATAAACCTTGTACTTATCTCCCATTGGCAAGGTTCCACCACCGATATGGTAAACTATAGATGCCGGTTGCACAAAAATCTTGTACCCTGCGTGTTGTAATCTCCAGCATAGATCAATCTCTTCCTGGTGGGCAAAAAAGTATTCATCAAATCCGCCTAATGAGTGAAATGCTTTGGTTCTGATAAAAAAACATGCACCCGTAGCCCAAAAAATTTGTTGAATTGTATTGTATTGTCCGGTATCAATTTCACAAACATCAAATATCCGCCCCCTTGCAAACGGATATCCAAAGCTATCAATCCAGCCTCCGCATGCGCCTGCGTATTCAAATCTTTTTCTATCCATGTAGCCTAATACTTTAGGCTGGCATGCAGCAATTGATATGTCTGATTGCATGAGTTCTATTACAGGCTCAATCCACCCACGTTGCACTTCTACATCGTTATTCAACAAAACATAATAGTCAGCATCAATAGTTTTTAATGCACCGTTATACCCTCTTGCAAAACCTTCGTTTACATCGCTTTTTAAAATTTGCATTTGCGGATAAAATTCTTCAAGAAACTGAGTTGAGCTATCAGTTGAGCCATTATCTGCAATGATAACTTTATAATTATCGTAAGTTGAAGAAAGTACAAAAGGAAGAAATTGTTCCAGCATTTTTTGCCCGTTCCAGTTTAGAATTACAATTGCTACGGATGGCGAAGATGGCACTGCTTAAAGATTTTATCAATAATAACACAAACATAAAAGATTTTAATTTTTAGAATTAGATTTGATGAATAACAAATTTGATGATCCGTCAATTATTTAATTGGAGAATCGGTATTGCCCTGGTAGCACTTGCTATAATAACAGGAACTGTCTTTTACTCAAATTTTTTGGCGAAAAAAATTGCTTCTGAAGAGAGAAAAAAAGTGAATGTATGGGTGCAGGCATTAAAAACCAGGGCTGCAACGCAGGAACCATCAGCGTTAGATCTCACCAATATTATTACTTCAGAAAATACCGATATACCCATTATTGAAACAGATGAATATGACAATCCAGTTGGAGATGGATTAAACCTGGACACGCTGAAAATAAAATCGGACACAAACTATTTGAAAAAAAAAGTAATTGAGTTTAAAAAGTTACATCCACCAATAATAGTGGAGGTAAACATAGAGCCTCTTATCCAAAATAAATATTATTATGGGGATTCTTTGCTTTTAAAACAGGTAAGATATTATCCGCTTATACAATTAATTATTGTCGCCCTGTTTATATTTATTATCCTCTATGCAATTACTGTAAGAAATACATCAACACAGAACCAGGTATGGGCAGGAATGGCTAAGGAAACTGCACACCAACTTGGCACTCCCCTCTCCTCTTTGCAAGGCTGGGTGGAAATGTTAAAAGAGAAAGAACCTGATACTGTTATAGCAACTGAAATGGAAAAAGATGTTGACAGGTTAAAACTGATTAGCGACCGCTTTGGTAAGATTGGAAGCTCACCAAGGTTGGAAGAAAAAAATATTGTAGAACAAATTAAAAACATGGTTACTTATATTAAAAGGAGATCAACAGATAAAGTAAGTTTTACTTTAAATACAGCAGGTAAAGAAATTATTATTGCAAAGATCTCCGGTACTTTGTTTGACTGGGTAATTGAAAATCTTTTAAAGAATGCGCTGGATGCAATGGAAGGGAAAGGTTCTATTAATATCAAAATAAAAAATGAAACTGATGATATAATTATTGATGTTATAGATACAGGCAAAGGCATTAGCAGGAAAAATATAAATAAAGTTTTTAAACCGGGATTCACTACCAAAAAACGCGGTTGGGGATTGGGCTTATCACTTTCAAAAAGAATAATTGAGCAATACCATAAAGGACACCTGATTGTAAAACGTTCTGAGACAGGTAAGGGCACAACATTTAGAGTAATTCTGAAGAAATAACATTTTTTATTTCAAATTTGAAGTTTGAAATTTGAATTCTTTGCGGCGATGGCGAAATTGGTAGACGCACTACTTTGAGGTGGTAGCGCCCGAAAGGGTGTGGGAGTTCGAATCTCCTTTGCCGCACAAAACCTCTCAAAATAATTGAGAGGTTTTTTTATGTTATACCTGTTATGAATTTTATTAAAAGAATCAAATATGATCGTTCTTTTTGGATCCTAGCATTTAATGATATTAGGCCCGGCATTTCTTCATGTTTCCATCTATAATCTTTCTTGTTTTAAAAACAATAGCGGATGTGACCATGTACCTTGTTGCTTCGCCGTAAAAAGGTTTACCCAAACAAAAAGAAGATAAAAATTCTCATTAGATTACATGAATTTTGTAAAATTTCTTAGTCAAAGTATGAACACTAATATAAAATGTCCAAGCTGTGGGAAATTGTTCGCACTTGGAGAAGCTGAAGTAGAAGAATACAAAAAGGAATTAAGGAAGGCAATGCAGGCCTATAAGGATAAAAAAGATTCAGAAATAAAAATACGTGAAGAAGAATTTGAAAGGGAAAAAATACTGATCCAATCCGCCACACAAAAAAAGATAACAGAAGAGCTGCTGCAAAAAATGAGATCGCTTGAAGAAGAGTCCAATCAAAAAAGTTTACAGCTTCAGCTGTTTCAAAAGAAAGAATTAGAACTATTAAGGGAAAAAACCTCTTTGGAAGAGAAACAAAGGTCGATGGAATATGAAATAGAAAAGCGTGTACTTGAAAGCCGAAGAAGTGTAGAACAAAAAACTTTGCAACAGGCTAATGAAAAATTTGATTTAGAAAGAAAGGAATTTGAAATTCAAATGGCCCAGCAGAAAAAGCTTATTGAAGAAATGAATAAGAAAGCCAATCAAGGGTCTATGCAAACACAGGGTGAAGCACAAGAACATTTAATTGAAGAAATATTACAAGAAACATTTCCTTATGATGTTATTTGTGAAGTTGCAAAGGGGAAAAAAGGAGCAGATTGTATTTTATGTATCAAGAATAAATTTGGAAATGATTGCGGCAAAATTCTATTTGAAAGCAAAAGAACCGGAGGCTGGGGCAAAGATTGGATTGATAAATTAAAACAAGATGCTGTTAATTCAGGTGTTAATGCTGCTGTGCTGGTTTCGCAGGTATTACCTGATACCATGACAGACCGTTTCGAATATAATGATGGCGTTTGGATATGTGGCTTTAGTGATATTAAATTATTAACTGCATCATTAAGAGAAGGGATAATTCATGTATTCAATGTTTCAAAAAAACATGAGGGTAAAGGTGATAAGGTTCAAATGCTTTATGAATATATGACCAGCAATGAATTCTCATCGCAATGGAGGAATATCAGAGCCGTGTTTAAAAATATGCAATCTTCTATCCAAAAAGAAAGAGAGGTAATGGAAAAGCTTTGGAAAAATAGAGAGAAACAATTAGACAGAGCACTCCTTAATTCAGACCATATAATAGGATCCATTGAAGGTATCGCGGGTAAAGATTCAATTGATATTGATAAACTAGATTACGCTACCGACATTTCATTAGAAAATGATTAACTGATCACCCACGCCAAACACAAACCATCAAAATATTTATGCTGAATCTCTAAAGTAGTTTTTTGATCCTTTACAAACTCACATTTAATTACAGATTTTTCATCCTTTAAATTAAAAAGTTTTAAATGGATATCATCTTTAAAATCTACACCTCCGCTTCCATACCATTTAAAGACGGCCTCTTTACAACACCAAAGCAAGGCTAAATGCTGAATATTGAATTGTGAATCTTGAATATTAGATAACTCTTCTGCATTTAGAAATTTATGTTTTATTTTTTCAACCTTTAGACTTACCAGTTCAATATCGATACCCACACGATGATCTTTACTTACAATTACTGCAGCATAATCCCCGCAGTGGGAAATAGAAAAATGATATTCCTCGTTAAGCAAAAAAGGTTTTCGTGTGTCTGCAATTGCAATCAAATGATAAGGAAAATCCGGATAAAGATATTGCAGCAAATATCTGCCGGCAAGATGCTGCAGTTGTTTATGCGGATGTGTTATCTCTCTTTGTAATGGTACCTTCTTAAGAAAAAAGTTTTTGTCTTCAGCTATATGCCAAATAGCTATTTTTGCAAAATCATTAATAAGCTCATAAAACACAGGCATCTTTGCAGCATTAAGTTTACAACCTGAATGGCGGCTAGCAGGTTGCAGTTTATGATTAATTACTCACTCGTCACAATAATTGTTTTGAATGATCCTCTCTGACCACCGTATTCTTGAAGAAATAGAAAAGGAAACTATAAAAATTCAGCCATATAACCGCGAATTTTTAGGCAGCAACAGTTATGATGTTCATTTAGGAAAACATCTTGCTACTTATAAAGACAAAACATTAGATGCCAAAAAACACAATGAGATAACCCACTTCGAAATTCCTGAAGAAGGATATGTTTTACAACCCGGCGAATTGTATTTAGGCGTTACCGAAGAGTATACTGAAACACATGTTCACGTTCCTTTTTTGGAAGGCAAATCATCAACCGGACGTTTGGGAATAGATATACATGCTACAGCAGGAAAGGGAGATGTGGGATTTTGCGGAAACTGGACTTTGGAAATTTCCTGTAAGATTCCTGTACGCATTTATAAAGGAATGCCCATCGGTCAATTGATCTACTTTCCTGTTGAAGGTGAAGTTGAAATAAAGTATAATGCAAAGAAAGATGCTAAATATAGCGGGCAACCTAACCGCCCTGTAGAAAGTATGATGTGGAAGAATAAATTTTAAAACACATCAGTAAAGTGTATGTACAAAAAAATATATTTTATTTCCATTATCTGCGGTTGTATAATTCAATATTCTACTGCGCAGTCTGCTGCAGATTCCCTGGTTGATTTTATTGTAAAAAATAATACCAGATCTTCTTTCTATTTACAAGAAAACGATTCTGTAATGGCCCGGGTTAATGAAGATAAATTAATGCCGTTGGGCAGCACGGTAAATATTATTATCGCTGTTGAATTTGCCAAACAGGCCGCCTATAAAGTTTTCAGCCTTAACAGTGCTATTCTTTTAACCGATCTTAATAAATATTATATACAAAATACAGATGGGGATGCCCATCCGAACTGGATAAATTATGAAAATAGTCTTGGTAATATAAAGAATGGAAGTGTACGAGTATTAGATGTAGCAAGAGGAATAATCATGTTTAACAGCAACGCCAACGCAGAATATTTAATGGATCTACTTGGGTTTGGAAATATACAAAGCGATATACGCATGTTCGGTCTTAAGCAGCATACACCTGTTTATCCTTTGGTTTCCTCTTTATTGCTTTATCAAAATGGAAATATCAGTGCGAATAGATTAGTTAAAGAGATACAAAAAATGGAGGAAGCTGAATATTACAAAGCCATCTATTCTATTCATACAGCATTACAGGTTGATGAGAAATATAAACTGAATTTTCGTGCGAAGGATTTTACACCAAAATTGCAAAAACTATGGAACGACAGGCTTCCGGCATCAACAACTAAAGAATATGTCCGGATATGCAGAATCATAAACAACCGCCTTATTCTTAATGAAGAAACCTACAATGTTCTTGGTAAGCTTTTAGAAACCTCGATGGAAACACCTGCAAATAAAATATGGTTAAAGCATTTGGGTGCAAAGGGTAGCTCAACAGCAACCATACTTACTAAAGCTTTGTATGCAACATTGATTGACGGAACGAAAATAGAAATGGCTTATTTTTTTAATGACCTTACCATTAATGAGAACAAAAAACTGCAATCATGGATACATGATTTTGAACTGAAGATCTTAAAAGATGAAAATTTCAGAAAAAAATTAGTGGATGGTCTTGTAAGAAGATGATCCCTCACCCCCAACCCCTCTCCACAAGTGGATAGGGGAGAAACTCTGTTCCCTTATTGGATTTGAAACTCACTTTTGTCATTTAAAGATTGACGATCACAACTCACAACTCACAACTCACAACTCATACCTCATAATTCACAGCTATATCCTTCCATACTTCTTGTAAAAAGCGATAAGGTCAGCTATAACTTCATCATAGCTCGTCATTCCCTTTGGTTGCTGGTTAGCTCGTAAATAATTTCCGTATGCCCAGCGTATCACAGGCTCCAGGGGGTTTTTATGGCGGCGTAAAAATTCCCTCCATTCTTTTATGTCCGATTTTACTTCCGGCAATAATTGCGTAGTAAAATATTTAGCTGCAACTGAATCAACAAAAAACAACTGCCTGTTAGCATATACAAAAAGATCCAGGTAGGTTGAATAATGAAAGAGTGTATCAGTGGATGATGTTGCCGCCAGGTATCCTACAAAATTTGCTTCTTCTTCTTTTGCATAACCCAGCTGGTGAGCAATTTCATGAGAAGTAGTGTAGGGCAAAATAAATTTGGGAACCAGTGTGTTCACCTGTGCTTCTCCCGTAAAAGGATTGTAATAACCCGTAAATCCAAAATAATTGCCGAATAAACCAAACATTGATGACTTTACTGATCTTGGTTTATAAGAAAGAAAAGGATATAAATTTTCAGCCTGCTTATAACATACAACAGCTCTTTTAAATAATTCTTTATTGGATGGATAAGAAGCTTTTTGATTTACAAGTGCCTGTTTACTTTCATTCACTTTTATTAATAACAGTCTCTCAATAGTTTTAAGATCAGTGGTGTCTCTTTTTGATAGTTGTAAATTCAATTGCTCTGAAATTTCTTTCCGATTGTAATTTATCCCCCAAAAAATATTGAAAATAATATAGACCAACATGCCAATAATTACCAGTTTATAACCAGTATTTGCAAACCATTGGTGGCTAAGTTTCCTTTTGAACAGTTTCGCTGAAAATCGCCATAAGTTCCATACAAACCATACAATCACCAATACATACAATAAATCCCCAACACTAAACGGCAACCACCCAAAAATCAGTCTTATAAAAGAAGCAAATGCCTTATAAAGCTTAGTAGAATAAATCGTTTCCACCAATTGAGAATACGAAGAAAAGATCTTAATTAATATGATTACCAGGGTTAAACTACAAATCCAAATCCATCTTCGTTTTGTACCCTTGTTGCTCATCTTCATAAGGATGGTAAAGATAATGGCATATAACAAACTTCATTTTCAGGCCGAAATTATGACCCTAAATACTTACCTTTGCCAACCTTAAAATTGTGATATGGGAAACCGGCGTGAATATGAAATTGCGTTTGTAGGATTGAAGCCCGGCTTACATGAATATCATTTTGAGGTAGATGATAAGTTCTTTCTGGAGTATAAGCAACCAGATTTTTCCGGTTGTAGTGCTAAGATAAAATTAACGCTGGAGAGAAACACTTCTTTCATGATATTGAAATTTGAAGTGGGTGGCAATGTGGATGTGGTTTGTGACCGTTGCGGAAATAATTTGCGTATGGAGTTATGGGATGAATTCGATATGGTGGTAAAGCTGGTTGATAATCCTGACGAGATGAATGAAACTGAAGAAGACCCGGATATTTATTACATCTCCAGAACAGAAAGTCATCTTCGTGTAGCAGATTGGATATATGAATTTATAAGTCTAAGTATTCCGATGCAGAGGAGTTGTAAAGAAGATGAGATTGGTGGTCCGCAATGCAACATAGAAGTTTTAGACATGCTTAAAAAAATGGAAGATGTGAACAGCGGAAATAATCCCCTATCACAAGGACTTGAAAAATTTAGAAAAAATGTTAATTAATTATATTTAAAATTTAGATTATGCCAAATCCCAAACGCCGACATAGTCAGCAAAGAAGTGCAAAGAGAAGAACACATTATAAAGCAGATGCTCCAACATTAAGCGTTGACCCAACAACTAAAGAGACTCATGTACGTCATCGTGCACATGTAAGTGAAGGAAAGCTGTACTATAAAGGTAAAGTGGTAGCAGAGAAAGCGCCAATAAAAGCAGGTAGTTAGTTTGTAGTTGACAGTTGGTAGTTTGTAGTTATTAAAAACGAACCTACAAACGTTAAATGACAACTGACTCAGTTCCAAAATATAAGATTTATTAACTTCATCTTTTGTTTTGGAATTTTTTTATGCTGCCAATTAAGCAGAGTAATCAAGAACTACAAACCAGAATCACCAACTACAAACTATTTAAATGAAGATTGCACTGGATATGATGGGTGGCGACTTTGCACCATTGGAAGCTATAAAGGGTATTGAAATGTACCTGCAAAACAAAAATCCTGAAACAACGTTAATTCTTATCGGAGATGAGCCTGCTATAAATCAGTTGCTTGACCGTCATAAAATTTCAACTGATAATCTGCAAAAAGTCCATGCATCACAGGTTATTGAAATGCATGAGCATCCCACAAAGGCTTTAAAAGAAAAAAAACATTCATCCATAGCCATCGGTTTTCATTTGCTGGCTACTGATAAAGCCGATGCATTAATAAGTGCAGGCAATACAGGTGCAATGATGGTGGGTGCATTGTTCAGCATTAAAG
>JBPCQG010000260.1:0-7390 GCA_050998315.1 Chitinophagaceae bacterium | reverse complement strand
ACCTATCTCTGTTAATCCCTGGACTTCATCATGGGCTAATAGAATATGATTTGTAGGAGGCACACCAATAAGAATTTTTTTATTCACTATTAATAAAATTTAGAGGTAATAAGTTCTATCTTTTTTGCCCATGTGTTTGTCTTAGCAAAATTGAATGCATTAATAGAACAGTTCTTTCGATACTCATAATCTTCATAAAATTTCTTTATTGCTTCTGATATTTTTAAGGCGGTTTCAAGTCTGGTTGTAGGAGTTACTTTTATGCCACACTCATCAGGAACAAAAGCTGAGCCATGTATATTTAGGGTAATTATAGGAATTCCAAATGCCATTGCTTCGTTTAATTGTGCAGGGCAGGAATCACGTAGCGAACAAAAAACAAAAACATCAGCATTTTGGTAATAATTTATAACATCTGAGTATGGAACTTGACCAACAATATTAAGGCGTGCAGGATTTAACCCATATTCCTTTATCCATCCATCAATTAAAGAAAACTGTTCTCCCCCGCCAATAATAGTAATCTTATAATTTAAGTTTTCGGGAAGTAAGGATAGAGAATGTAATACCAGCTTTATCCCTTTCCGAGGAAGTAGTCTTCCTACCCATAAAAGCTGCAAAGTGCTTCGTGGGTTTTTAGACACATAGTTAATATTTAACATGCTATCCGGCACAGCATTATCAAGAACTAAAAACGAATCATTTCTTAATGGCATTTTTGTGTCCTTTAGCATACGCTCTGTGTCAAAATTTGTTACCAGGATATGATCAGATTTCGTAATAGTATTTCTTAAACTGGAGCTGTATTTAAGCGTAAGTTTTGATATTATACTTCTAATTCTTTCAAATTTCCAGGCTGATCCAAAACAATCTCTAAACTCCGGCATTGCTTCCTGCCCGCCTCCGACAGGTCCAAAAATAATTTTAATACCCTTTAAATTCCACAGGTATGTGCCTTGTTGGAAACTTCCATATGATACATGATGACCAATATCAAATTTTATTTTTGAATGCAACTCAAGAGCAACAGAACATGCCTTCGTTCTCCAGAGGTAATAATGTAAATAGATTTTTTTTGAAGAAGGATTAAACAACATTTTATCAAGCCCATTTTTGAGATGAACAAAAACGAATTCGAGATTTGGCAGATTTAATTTGCTCTTTTCGGCAAGAATAGCTTCCTTATCCTCAAAGTTCGTTATACACCATACACGATACCCTTTCCTGGCAACATTAATCGCCCAACTCCAGCCCACACTTTCCTCTGACCCTTTTATTGGAGAACAGGCATATGCGTTAATTAGGACTTTCTTCATCTTATACCTCTGAAAAGATTTTATTTAGACGATGACTTAAAAGGGAAGAATTAAAATATTGTTCTGCAGTCTTTCTTGCCTCCATACCCAACTGCCTGGTCCATTCTGGGTTTTTAATAACATCGTTTATCGCCTTAGCAATATCTTCTGCTGATTCTGGTTTTATTATTATAGAGTTGACACCATTTTTTAAGTATTTTGAAACATCGCCAACATCTGTAGCTATAACAGCTTTACCAGAAGCTAAAAATTCTCCCAACTTAAAAGGAAAACCAGCATTTGCATAAAATGAATTATTCCTGGTCATACAAAAAATATCACATTCGTTGAGCACTTTATAATATTCATCTGTAGTTAAATACCCTTTATAATGAATTTGATCTTTATAGGATGAGTTGTTTATAACCTTCATTATGTCCTGAAAATCATATTTAACTTCTCCTTTGCCTGTAAGCACAAGGATTACGTTTCCGTTATACTTTGCCACCAGCTCAAAACCTTTTAATAAATATTTCAAGCCGTCTTTTTCACCAAAAGATCCTCCATAAAAAATCTTCATCTGCTTTCCCGGAGCCTTATACTCCTTGTCGAAAAATTTAAAATTTACAGTAATTGGTACAAAGGTTACAGGTATTTTATTTCTACAAATCTCCTTCATACGATCTTCCAGATGGCGGGAGATGACAATAATGGAATCAGCAATGAAAGGGGTTACTTTTAATAAATAACGGGAACTATTCACCCTCAATTTATTCATAAATCCACTGTAAGAAGTAACGAATCGGTTATCCTCAACAATGTCATACACAATTTTGTAACCATTCATTTTTGCAAAAAGAATTAAGGTAATGGTCTTCAAATCAGGAGTATCGTAATTATACAGAATATTTTTTTGATTTATTTTCTTACTTTTTTTTATGAATGCACAGCCTTGATATAAAAATTTAAGAATAGATCCTATTCCTTTTTCATTGAGATTTATCAGGCTATACCGTACACCCTTACTCGTTCCTTCGGTTATAGTTGGCAAAACTCCCTTTATGAAGATTAGGTTACTTACATCAATCATATCCTTTTCTAAAAGGGGCTCAATCAAGTTTTTAACCCGCATAGAACCAGCCATCCCCTCAAAACAGGATACTCCCAAAATCAGAACATTATCTTTTAACATTGCAAAACTTTTGAAATCACTTTACACGGATTGCCCACCGCAATGGAATTCGCCGGTATATCTTTTGTGACTACACTATTTGCACCAATAACAACATTTTTGCCAATGTGCACCCCTTTTAGTATAGTGCTTGAATAACCTATGAAAACATTATCTTCTATATTTACAGGTTTGCTCTGGCTGGAAACGCCTTCACTTCGTTCTGATGGGTTTAAGGCATGCCAGTCAAAATCAGTGATTAATACATTTGCCCCTATCATTACCTGGTTACCAATAATTATGGACTGCTTTGCACCAATTACAACACCGCTTAGCCCACAATGGTCGCCTAAGATTATTTGCGCAGTATCATCGTGTGTAGCAATTATTGATCTCCTGTTCAATCCTATAAAATTAGAAATTGCTGCGGTTCTGATTTCCAAATTATCTCCTAATACGATTTTTGAGCCAGGATAGACATACGTGATTGGTACACCAATAAATCTTGATCGTTTACCAAGAGCAATTCCTTTTAGGCGGAACAGAACGCGGCAGTAAGTTGTGGAAAAAAATGTTATAAGCAATATTCTTAAATGATAAGAATAATGGAAACACAACCCGATTGTAAATTTTCTTTTCATTTGAGATAAAAAATACTAATTATTTAACACACAAACGGGTTGATCCCTATAAGATTGTTGTTCTGATAAAATATTTTTATAAGTAGCGAGTATGACGGAAACTATGGCCTCAGAATTGTGTCTTGTATAAGCAAGTTTCCTCGCATTATCTCCTAACCTTTGAAGTTGTAAAGGCTTACCAGCTTTTTCTAAAATAATACCTGCCAATTCAAATGGATCATGGGAATTAAACAGAATGCCATTTACATTGTGTCGGATTAATGAAGGCACCCCGCCAACGTTACCTGCAATGACTGGCATACCTAAAAGCATTGCTTCACATACACTATTAGGACTAGTATCCATATGAGAGGGATGAATGAAAATGTCAGCTTTTAATAGTTCTGTAATAACCTCATTGCCCGTTTTGCGTCCTTTCATCACAACGGAATTTTCTTCGAACCTCATTTTTTTTATTTTTTCAAGTACTCCAACCAGTTGACTATCTTTACTCACTCCTATAATAACCCATTCGAACTTTAATGCTGTTTTCTTTTTTAATATTGCTGCAGTCTCCAATATTATTTCAATGCCTTTATATGTGTTTGGGTGAATGGTTGTAACTAATCTTATGGTAGAAGTATTATTTGGCTTCCACTGATGTTCAAAAAATATTGACCGCAATAACTCTTCACAATGAAAATACCTGCATTTACTATTATATATTTTTACAGTCCGCATATCCCACTCCGTCCTGCCAAAAAAATAATGTGCACTCTTAAGTATTTGTTCTTCACGCAGCGCCATTTTTTTAAAAAGCTGATAAGTCCCTCCAAATCCTCGTAGAGAAAGAATATCAATTAGTCTGGAGTGGGAATCAAAAGTACTTTGAGATATGCCCTTTGGAAACCACGCAGAAACACAGGGATTAATCAAACCCTGAATGTGAATAATTACCGGAATCTTTGTTTCTTTTATAATTTCTCCTAACCCGGATTCTGTTCCGAATAGTTGAATTATGTCAGGCTTAAAATCCTCAATAACTTTTATAAGTGCCACTAGGTTAGTATCACATAACTTATTTAACAGTTTAGAACTTATCTTACCTATTAGCGTTGATTTTTTATCCTTAATCGGGTAGTAAGTAACAGAATTATATATGAATTTGAAGTCGCGACAATTATTGTAAAAAAAACTTACTGCTAAGGTTACATCAGGTATTATTTTTATTTGATCTTCTAAAGAAGACATCCATCCTCCTAATGGATACTTGATTCTAAAATAATCGCTTGCTCCACAAGGTGTATTGGTGAGCCAAAGAATTTTCATAGATAATAGCCTTTAAACTTTGAAACGTCTTTTGAAAATAGAAACATCATTTATATTTAAAAAAATATTTTTGATTTCCTGATTAGAGTATGAACGCATCTCTTTACTTAAACAAACTCCAATACATAACCAAAATAGTATATTGCTAAAATTATATTCCGGGATTCCGTATGGGTACATATTTATTAACCACTCTATAATTATAAAGGCGCACGCTTTAACAAAGTGATTACGTGAGCTAAAAAAAGCTAACAATATAGCCCTTAAAGATAACAGCAATAGCAAAACAAGACCAATTAATCCTACCTTAAGAATATACATCAAATAACCCCCTTCTACTTCCAACCTGTATCCCAGCGGTAACTGAAATACATTTGCTTCAATTCCTCTAACGATTTGAAGGGTTCCATATTGTTCACTGAACGTTGATCCCAATAAACCTCTACCGAAAATCCAATCTTCCGTTGTGGTAAAGTCCTTGAAAAAGTCTTCATAAACCATTTTTCTAGAATCGGTATTAAGATTGCTTTTTTCAAATTCCTGGACATTCTCTTTTATATGAGGGTCTGAAACAAATTTGGAAACTGCACCACTATAAAGAAAAAAAAAAGAAATTCCTATGGTTATTAAAAAAAAAGACAGTTTATAGAAATTCTTAATGCGATTTGATACCTTATTGAAAAATAGAAATAAAAAATAGGCAACAGGATAGAACATCAAATGGAAAAGGAAGAAGCGCTCCGAATTAATAACGGTGTATAAGCATGCAATAATAAAACCCGTTATAATAAATTTTTTATATTTTTTATTAATAAAATGCCAGTTAATTATAAGTAATGGAAGGAATTGTATTAGCATTATATAATTTGAAAAAAAATAGGTATTGTTAAAACGAAAAAACAAATAAAGGGGTAATAGGATAATAAAAACCTTTGTAAAAGAAATAGCTATCGACCAAATTTCTTTCCATATATTTAATGTAGCACCATAGTAAACAAAAACAGGCAAAACCCAGGCTGGCGTGGCATAAATTCCACCTATATATCTTGGAAATGATTGCGGAACTGCAATCGGGATATATATAGAACGAACTATATTAATAAAACACCAGGATAAAAAAATTAAAAAAATTGTTTTATCAAACAAGGGCAAACCGTTTCGATTTATCAGTTTATATTTGATAACTCCAATTATAATATTTACCCATGATAACGTAACGATTAGTAAACTAGTGTATGCTGAAATTGTTTCATTATCTGTGAAGGCAGCGTATAGATCAAAAACTAAGAATATTAAAAATATTTTTATACTGTTTTTAAAAAAAGTATCCATTATAAATTATACCAGAATTAATGCAATAAAAATGAATTGCAGTTAGGTATCCTGAAAAAGTTTTTTATACCCTCTTTGGAAACTGACTTTTGAAAAATTTTCTTTTGCATACCACCTGCAATTGTTTGACATTTCTTTTACCAGGGGCCTGTTAAGGCTAAGCTCTTTTATATAATTCATAAATTCACTGATAATAGTTTCTTCCTCTTTCGCCTCTACTAAAAATCCGTTAACGCCATTTTTAAGGTGGTATGGTATACCTCCAACAGCAGTACTGATAGGAATCGTTCCATGTCCCATGGCTTCCATTAAAACTATCGGAAAGCCTTCTCTGAAAGAGGTTATTAAAATTATATCTGCTTTTTCGTATATCTCGTTGAGTTCAATATCGTTTGTAATCAATCCGGTAGAACAATAAGCTGGATTTAGCTCATCCTCTGCTTCTTTATCCGGCCCAACAAGTGAAAATTCTACATTCAAATTCTCTTCAAAACACCGTTTAGCAATTTCTTTAATCAAATACACTCTTTTTTCGTAAGTGCTGCGCCCTACATATATAATTTTTAAGTTTGTATTTATGGCCTTTTCAAGGTTTTTAGGTAATTCAGTGTAATTATATATTAGCTTAACATTTCCGAAAAATTCATTATGATTGTTTTTATCGTAGTATTCCTTAAAATGATTTAGTGTATTATTATCTATAACAATTCGACGGTTAAAACGTGGGATTAAATCTTTAGGGCAAACCGGAATAGAATTATAAGCATGAATGATATCCATTATTTTGTGCTTCCCCTTTTTGATGCAATTCACTATTAAATAATAATCCTTCATAGAAAATCCAAAAATGGATAGCTTTTGTTTATTGTACTTTAACGATGCAGCAAGCCTTCCTAACGAAAAGAAATAATCAGCCTTATTTAATTTACCAAAGTCCAGGACTGTTCCGAATTTTTTATACATATTCAAAAGCCCGTCATTTTCAGAATCACCTAAAAAAATTATCAGCGAGTTGCCATTGATTGATTCCAAAATTTTTAAATGCACAAATTCCGCTCCGCCAATTTGATATCTGTGAAGAATAAAAACATTAGCATAATTAATTTTATAGCCAGCTATTCTACCTGCAATATATCCTGCATCGAAAAATATCTTTTTTAATAAAAGTTTTAAATAACTGTCTTTCTTATCGCTTTTATCCAAAACCATGATTGATTAATTAAATGTAAAAGGGGCGTTATAATAACGGTTAAAAAGATGGTTTAGGTATAACTGACATAATCCTGATTTTAAGACTTCGCATGGATGATGAAGTTAAATACATAAAAAGTCCATAAATGATACTAATACTAAACGTTACGATTAAAGCTTTCAAGCTCCACTGATAAAAGTTTCGAGTATCATCTATGTGAACAAAATTTTTTAAAAAGACAGAAATCAACCAAGCTGAAATACAAAAAAGCACTATATAAGAACCTACCATTTTCCCATAATCTACTAAAGGCGTTTTGAACCCCTCCTTATATAAAAAATACGGTTTCCATAATACCACTATAAGAACTAAGCTCACTGTGCTGCCAAAAAGTATACCTGTAACTCCATAGTTTATGGCGAATGTAATTGATATGACTATATTTAAAAGG
>JBPCQG010000482.1:0-8209 GCA_050998315.1 Chitinophagaceae bacterium | reverse complement strand
CATAAGGCCACTGCTGTATTAAGTGCAAGCCCTTATTACAGCAAGCCTTCACAAGACGGAATTTTTATGCATTATAAAACATTGGCGCAGGCTTCTCCCAAGCCTATCATTTTATATAATGTGCCCGGCAGAACAGGGAGTAACATTACAGCAACAACAACTTTACGCTTATCTGAAGAAGTTGAAAATATAGAGGGAATAAAAGAGGCAAGCGGTATCATGATACAATGCATGCATATTTTAAAAGAGAGACCCGAAAGGTTTTTGGCAGTAAGTGGAGATGATCATCTTACATTGCCATTGATAGCCTGTGGTATGGACGGCGTAATAAGTGTTGCGGCAAATTGTTTTCCTAAACAATTTTCAGAAATGGTGAGGCTTGCCTTACATGATGATCTTAATAAAGCAAGACTCTTGCATTACAAATGCCTGGAAGGAAATGATCTTTTATTTGCTGAAAATAACCCCGCAGGAGTAAAAGCATTTTTAGCAGAATTAGGAATTATAGAAAATGTTTTGCGACTACCATTGGTTCCTTTAAGTAAGGAGTTGTATAAAAAAGTTAAGCGTTTTTTATCTCATGATTTTAAAGAAGAATAAGCTCACCTTCTTCATCCAACTCATCTTCACAAATTTTACTTTTGCTCAGCGCCGCATACAAAATACATTAGCGATTTTTTATTCTTTCAAACAATAATTCCGGTTCATTGGTGGTAATAAAATCAAAGCCATTTGCCAGCAACCAATTCATGTCAGCGACCTCATTCACTGTCCAGGCGTTTAAAATAATATTATTTTTCTTCGCACTTTCGATCCAGTCGGGATGATTTTTAAAAACAGAAAAATGATAATCAGCGCCACTGATGCCATCAGCCTTTAATTGCGCAGGAGATTTATTTCCTTCTAAATATTGTGTAATGGCATTTGGATTTATTTCAATTATTTTCTTCAGAATGTCATAGTCAAAGCTGATGTACTCAACCCGTTGTTCTGCTTTAAGCTCATGTATTAACCGAACAACTTTTGCTGCAATTAATTTCCCCCTTTCTTTGCTAATTTCAGATGGCTTTATTTCGCAAACTAATCTTGTCGAAAGATTGTTCTCAATTCCTGCCATGATATACTCGCTTAAAGTTGGCAGCTTTTCTCCATTGGAAAGCCTGAAAGGAACTAAGTCTGCATAGTTTGTTTTTTCTATGAGAAGTTTATAATAATCGGGGTCATGATTTATTATTAGTGAGTCATCCGCCGTCATCCGCACATCAAATTCTGAGCCCGTACATTTTAATTCTATTGCATGTTTAAGAGATGCAATAGAGTTTTCAGGAAGATTATTTTTTTTCCATGCACCACGATGGGCAACAACAATATTATCTGCAAATACCATTTTAGTTTTAGCTGTTTTTTTTGAAATACTGCATGAAGAAAAGTATGCTATGATTAATGCAATAAAAATTAAACGCATAAATTATAAATGAATAGACGTTTTAAATATAAAAGCTGCCAGCAGGCCGCCCAGGACTGGCCCAATAACGGGAATCCAACTATAGCCCCAATCACTTTTTCCCTTGTTTTTTATGGGAAGGATAGAATGAATTATCCTGGGGCCTAAATCCCTGGCAGGGTTAAGGGCATACCCTGTAGGTCCGCCTAACGACAAGCCAATACCCAATACTAATAAAGCCACAGGTAAGGCATCTAATGTACCCAGGCTGGCAGAAGGTTTAGACATTAGCAATGCACCCAATACCAGGATAAAAGTCGCTATCGCTTCTGTAATAAAATTGTAAAGAGGATGACGTATAGCAGGCGCTGTACAAAAAACAGCCCTTATTGCATCTGCATTACCAATAGTAGCGTCAAAATGTTTTTTATATGTTAGCCATACTACCACAGCACCTATAAATGCGCCTGCAAACTGACCGCCAATATACGTCAATAGCAGGCTGTTATCAAAATCGCTAAAAGCTGCTAAAGCCAGGCTAACCGCAGGGTTTAAATGCCCCCCCCCACCTATGGCTGTAGAAGAATACACACCTGTAAATACTGCAATTGCCCATCCAAATGTTATAACTATCCAGCCGCTGCCGTGACCTTTGGTTTGATGCAATAATACATTGGCCACTACTCCATTACCTAAAATCATCATTAGTGCAGTACCAACAAATTCTCCAAGAAAATGATTCATATATGTATTTTTAAGTGAATGATATTATTTATCATCAGCCCATGCCTGTGCTGATCGTATAGCCCGTTTCCAATTCTTTTGTAAATCAGTTCTTCTATTTTCTTCCATTGAAGGAACAAATATTTTTTCTTTTTGCCAGTACTTTTCTACTTCGGCTATATCATTCCAGTAACCCACGGAAAGCCCCGCCAGGTAAGCCGCACCTAAAGCAGTTGTTTCAGTAATACTGGGACGTATTACTGATGTGTTTAAGAGATCACTTTGAAATTGCATTAAATGGTTATTGATCGTTGCTCCACCATCTACACGTAATTCTTTAATCATAATTCCTGAATCCGCTTCCATCGCTTTTAAAACATCCATTGTTTGAAAGGCAATGCTTTCCAATGCCGCTCTGGCGATATGTGCATTTTCTGTTCCCCTGGAGATACCTACAATTGTTCCTCTTGCATGCTGGTTCCAGTATGGTGCACCTAAGCCGGTAAATGCAGGCACCATGTATACTCCCCCATTATCTTCAACTTTTAAAGCCAATGCTTCAATCTCACCGGATGATTGTATTAAACGCAAGCCATCTCTTAACCATTGTACAACTGCTCCGGCTATAAATACACTTCCTTCTAAAGCATATTGTACCTGTCCATTTATTTTCCATGCAACAGTTGTAAGTAAATTATTTTTTGAAGGAACTGCTTTATCACCAGTATTCATAAGCATAAAGCAACCTGTGCCATACGTGTTTTTTACCATACCAGGTTGTGTGCACATCTGTCCAAACAAAGCAGATTGTTGGTCGCCTGCAATACCACATACCGGTATGCTGGTTGCGGTAAATACAGTTTCTGTCATTCCATATATTTCACTACTTGAACGAACTTCAGGTAGCATTGAATGTGGAATATCAAACAATTTCAGTAGGTCTTCATCCCACTGCATACTATGTATATTAAACAATAAAGTGCGTGAAGCATTTGATACATCTGTTACATGCACTTTGCCATTAGTTAACTTCCATAGTAACCATGAGTCAATGGTTCCAAAACACAGATCGCCATTTTGCGCTTTTGCTTTAGCGCCTGCAACGTTTTCCAGAATCCATTTTACCTTAGTACCTGAAAAATATGCATCAGTAACTAGCCCTGTTTTTGATTTGATCATTTCATCCGTTCCAGCTTTCTTTAATTCATCGCAATAAGAAGCTGTACGCCTGTCCTGCCAAACAATAGCATTGCATATAGGCTGATGAGTATTTCGATCCCAAACTACAACTGTTTCACGCTGGTTTGTTATACCTATGGCTGCAATATCTTTAGCGCCCAAACCGCCCTTTAATATAGCTTCTGTAGCTACCCCCAATTGGGTTGACCATATTTCGTTTGCATCATGCTCCACCCAACCGGATTGAGGAAAGAATTGAGTGAATTCTTTTTGTGCTACAGAAACAATGTTGCCGCCTTTATCAAAAACAATAGCCCGTGAACTTGTAGTTCCCTGATCAAGTGATAAAATATATTGAGACATAAAAATTCTTTAAAGAAGATGAAAAATATGCTTACAAATTTTTTTAAAAATTATGGAACAAATCAGGGTAGTCAGTTATGATACCATCCACACCAAGTGATTTTATTCTTTCTATTTCCTGTTTTGTATTAATTGTCCAGGGAATAATCTTCATTCCTTTTTCATGACAACTTTTTACTAACTGATCTGTTACTAACGAATAATGCGGACTGTATACCGTTGGTACAAATCCAAGTTCTTTTAATTGATCATCAAGCGATCTTTTATCTGTGTTTTCAATAAGTAAAGAAGTTTTAATAGAAGGATATTTTTGATGAGCAACCTGTAATGTACGCTCATCAAAAGATTGAATAACTGTTCTATTGAAAATATTTTCCTTCTGAATAACTGCAACTAAAAGGTCGACAAATTCTTCCGGTGCCGGATGCTGCATACCATCCCCGGCGGGTTTAGATTTTGTTTCAATATTATACCATAAAGGATCTTTCTTTGTTTGTTTTGCATAAGCTTCTGATGATTGAATAAGCTCTGTAAGCAGTGGCTTGTATACCGCAATTTTTTGTTGGCGTGGAAAAGACGGATGTGGTTTCGATCCTACATCATATCTTCTAATGCTATCATAATTCATTGCGTACAGTAAAAGTTTTGTGCCTTCTTCTTTTGATAAAATTTTCCCTTCCGGCGTGGTAGTAATATCAGCATTAAAATTAGCATCGTGAGATACTACTACTTTTTTATCTTTCGAAATTATTACATCCATTTCCAAAGTAGTAACACCAAGATCAATTGCTTTATGCATTGCAGGGATAGTGTTCTCCGGCATTAACCCACGACAGCCGCGGTGACCTTGTTTATCAAACTGTGGAAGTTCGACAGTCATATTTTTTTTAGCGGTACTGCAACTTATACATAACACTACTATACTAATGCATAAAAATCTATTCATTTTCTCTTTTTAAAAATCACTGTTGTGCAAAGTATATGAAAAGAATATGTTCTTCTTATATTTTCTGAGTAGCTGTATATTGTTTTCCAAATCGATCAGTGGCTGTTATGGTAACCTGAGCAGATACTGGAACAAACGCCCTGAACAAATGATTCGTCATTTTAGGTTCTGCAAAACCCCTTGGTTTAGGAAGATCCTTTCCCAGCAAGGTAGCATAAGCCACCGGATCAAGTCCTTCATATTGCTCCAGCGATCCTTTTTTTATTCCATCTATTGAATATTCAGTTTTCCAGGCAGGATCGTAGTTCCAGATGTTTACCTTCACTAACTTTTGCACTGCATTATAATCAGACACAAAAATATTGAACTGGTGATCAGTTGCTGATCCAGTGGATTGATAATGCCAACTCAAATCAGTTCCATTTACTTTATACACGCCATAGCCACACGGAGTTCCATCTCCACAAATAGGTCCGGTCCACCACGCACCGCAAACGGTACCGTGGTTATGCTCGTAAATATTTTCTTTGATAACATTAGCTTGCCAGTGAGTATGGCCCGACATTATATGCACTTTGCGATCTTCTAAAATTGCATACAAATCTTTATTATTTTTTACTCCCTGGTGTACCGGAATATGCAGGCAAAGCACAATCAATTTTTCTTTTGAGATGTATGATAAATCTTTTTGCAGCCAATCCAATTGCGCCTGTGAAATATGACCATCATAATTTCGGTCACTACCCAAATACCGTACATCATCTATCACTACATAATGTACTTTACCCCTGTTGAAGGAATAATATGTTGGTCCGTAAGTTTGCTGAAAGGTATTATCTGATGTTTCGTCTCCACCTAAATTATAATCCATGTCATGGTTACCCAGGCACTGAAAAAATGGTATACCCATCTTTTCAACCGCTCTATTATAATCTTGAAAAACATTTAGCTCATCCCATGCAATATCACCTACAGTTATGCCGTGTAATAAAGCACCAGGCGCTGCACCTGCGACCCATTTTTGTACATCTGGTACAGAATGTTTCATCATTTTCTCAACATCTTCAGCATTTTTTGTTTGTGGATCAGCCCATATAATAAACTGGTGTTCGTCATCATTAACAGTAAGAGGAAGAAGATCAAAATTTAAGTTCCTTTTTTTGTTGACCTCATTTAATAACCTGTAGTGGCTGGCAATACCGTTTCTGTTTTTAAACTCATAGCCTGCCGGTGACGTAATAAAAACGGCAGTTGCTTCTGCATGCGGGTCAAATTCATATTTTCCATTTTTATCAGTAGCCACAACATTATAACCATCACTAACTATTACATTGCTTATACCCCTGCCATTTGATAAAACATAGCCTTTAATACCTTTTTTCTTTTTTGCAAAAGCGTTAGCAGAAGGGTAGTTTGTTAAAGCCACACCTCCGGATAACAAAGCAAGATTTAATAAAAATTTTCTTCTTTGCATGAAATAATTATTTTACAGGCAACCTGTTTTAGTACTAAAATAAAAGGTAAGTATTGTACAGCGTCTCTTGTTATTGTCATTAAATCATTATTTCTCCCACCACACCTTTGTAAAAATTTCATCGCCGCCCATCCATGTTACTGCCTCTGCATAGTTAACCGGATTATTAGTACGCACAGGCAATGGATATTCAAACCGTGAAGGCACCTGCTTATTATTCAACATTCCCGGACCTGCCGGTAATACAGGAAAACCAGTGCGGCGTTGCTCAAACCATTGCTGAAAATCTACAAAAAATAACGCATAATATTTTTGAAGCATGATTCGTGCTAACGTTCCATTGTAGGCTGCATTGGGGTTTGTAAAATAATCAGCTGGCATTACAAGTCCCCATTGTTCAATAGCTGCTTTAACTCCTCCTTCATATGCTGTTTTTGCATTGGCGCTGGTTCCTGCTTTTAATTCCAATTCAGCTCTTATAAACTCCACTTCAGAATAAGGCATAATAGGAACGATCATTGGTGCAGTAACCAAACCAACCTGAAGAGTAGAAGGAACATAATCAAACTGGTTTTCACCTCCCGTAAATCCACTCGGGATTCCTTTATAACCAATAACTGCATTACCTACTTTATTGCGGGCTTCCGTTGCAAACTTTGCACGACGTGGATCATTAAGTGCATTAAGGCTGTCTAAAAAGAATTTACCTGCTGCCCTAAATAATGGAAAATCAATTGGTCTTCCCCAGGGAGATACTAATGGTGTAATGCCCGTTAAATTTAGAATTGCACCATCTGCATTACTTGTAAATATTGGATACTTAACCGGGTCAGCTACTATTGTTCTTATTCTTGCTAAAGAATTCATCTCAGCTATTTTTGATACTCTCAGCAATAAACGCATATTTAAAGAGTTGCAGAGCTTTTTCCATTTAAGTACATTATTACCATATAGTATTTCAGTACCATAGATCATTGCTCTGCTGGTATTGAACAACCTGTTGGCTGAATCAAGATCATTTAAAAGTTTTGGATAAATATCCTGCTGCTTATTAAATTTTGGTCTGAATATTAATTCATCTCCTCTTGCTGCTTCATCCATAGGTACATCACCAAATGCATCTGTAAGATTAGAATAAATCCAGGCATTCAATGTCATTGCTATAGCCTGGTAATTCGGGTCCTGTGCTTTTACTGAAGCGCCATACATTTCCTTTATATTGGTTATAATCCTATAATATGTATTCCATGTACTATTGCCAATATTATCGGATAGATCATAACGGTGAATGCCCCCTGATGTACTTGGAAAGGGCAAATCCACCTGCATCAATTCAAAAGTTATTCCAGCGCTTCTATCCATACCAAAACCAGCGGCATCATAAATAATCGGGTTTAATAATGTGCCCGGACTTATTTGATCAATTCTGTTTGGATCAGTATTTATTTCTTCGAATTTCTTTGTACATGCTATCATAAAGCAGTTAAATGTTATAACACCAACTGCTATTGTTTTCATTATATTCATAAAAGAGAATTTATTAATTGTTTATGCTGTTATCTCAATTCCGTTTTAAATATTGAGATCATTAATTAAAATTTCAATGTTACGTTTAACCCCATTGTTCTGGTAGATGGCAATTGCCCTATTTCTACTCCAGGCAACAATGTAGAGCCATTGAGGGCTGCTGTTTCCGGATCAAAAATTGGGAAATCTGTGATCATAAATAAATCACGGCCATATAAAGCAAAAGTTGCCTGCGTGATAAATGATTTACCCAATACTGATTTGGGAAGAGAATATTCTAATCTTGCTTCCCTTAATTTTATGAAAGAGGCATCAAAACTATTTGCTTCAACATTAGCCCTGCGATAATAATCAAAGAAGTAGTCAACGGGGATTACTTTTTTTGTGTTAGGTACATATTTACCGGTAGCATCCAGCACCACACCATCACCAATAATATAATTTTCCTCCCGACCACGAAGTGTGTGTTTCAGTTTGCCCTGTTCGCTCATTTTGTGATGTGTTTGAGAATAGATCATGCCTCCATGTTGTACATCAACAAGGAAACTGAATT
>JBPCQG010000429.1:0-6195 GCA_050998315.1 Chitinophagaceae bacterium | reverse complement strand
ACCACAAACAGTTTAAAAAATGAACTCAAAAATATTCCTGCCTTTTGCACTTTTAATATTTGGTTTCGCTGCATGTAAAAACAATAATTCGGTAGATCCGGAATTTACTTATGATTCAGGGCTGACTACACAATCAACAGATATATTCAAGGAAAGCTCAAAGATTACATTACCGGGAATAAAAACAGACGAGAAAAATCAAACAACTGTAGTTTCACCATCAGCAAACTTAAACTCAAATGACGCAAATAAAGTTCTAAATCCTGCACATGGTCAACCAGGCCATCGTTGTGAAATTGCGGTGGGGGCACCGCTGAATAATACACCTGCGTCAATAACCAATCAAAATCAAACAGCTGCAGTTTTGGCATCCCCAAAATCAAATGATATTGATAAGCCTGTAAATCCTGCACATGGTCAGCCGGGACATCGTTGCGACATTGCGGTGGGCGCACCGCTGAATAACATACCTGCTACTCTATCACAACAAAAACAACCTGTTACTGTTAAACCAAAAATAATAACTGCGCCTGGCATGAATCCGCCACACGGAGAACCCGGGCATCTTTGTGGTATAGGAGTAGGAACTCCTTTAAACCAGGCAACTGCAAAAAAAGATACTGCCAAAACCATTTTAACCACAGTAATAGATTCAATAAAGAAGTAGGTAATATCGTGATTGTCCTGGGTTCTAACTCAATACTTCATTTACTTACTTCTTGTTTATAAGTCCGGAGTGACCGACCTACGGACAGCTACACTTTTATTATTTAAAATACTAAGTACAGCCAGTGGGATGGTTGGATAAAAAAACCCAGCACAGGTTGACGAAAACCTGTTGAACAAATTGAACAAAGTAGAAGGCGATGCCAAAGATGCAGATCTTAAAGTTTAATCACTAATACAAAACCTGTAGTTCAAAAACATCTTGATATAGCGAGATGCTTAAAGGCAAAATGTAAGTTAGAGTTATTTTAAATTTAATGCCCGCCGCCCTGCAGGCATTTTTCATTAGTTGCCGCACATTTCTTTTGCGAACCGGTACGATACTTCAATTAATTTTTTGGCTACCTCTAATTTATCCTCATTTCTTGGCGCCATACAACATATAATTGTTTATGCAATCCATGCGTACCGCCAAATACACGAGGTTCCGCCCTATTTAGCTCAATCATTTGTGGCCCACACCCTTGCCGAGTTTTGCCTCTTTATAAGGCAGTGAAAACGCCTGTGCCATCAAATTGGACAGCTTGTGCTAAAAGTAGAATTGAAATAAATCATTATTTTTATACAAACAACATTATATGCCTGTAGAAATAAGTGAATTAGTAATAAAAGCTATTGTGGCTCTTGATTGGGATACTAAAACCCTGGAACAAACTAAAGAAAATATTGTTTGTCTCAGGTTACCTTCTAACGAAGTTATTGATGCTTATGTTAAAGAATACTTCAGGGAAAGTAAAAACAAAACATTGGTATTTGATCAATCAAAACTTTCATCTTTCCTGGTAGAATGGCAGGCTTCACTATTAAAGTAAGCTTCGTTTGTAATGAGGCCTTAAATTAACGGTACATTCTGTTTCGTATTTTTTTAATAAAAAATAATCATCTAAACTGTTTATAAAATATCATGGAAATAATTAAAGATAAAGTTGCCTATATAACCGGTGGTACTAAGGGGATAGGATATGGTATTGCGAAAATTTTACTTGATAAAGGAATGAAAGTTGCCATCACCAGTCGTAGTTTGGAAGCAGCGAAGGATGCGGCAGCAACATTAAGCAATGATGGGTCAAGAGTTTTTGCCTGTGAATCAAATGTTAGTTTCATGGCTTCGGAACAAAAAGTAGTGCAGTCAGTAATGGATCATTTTGGTCAGCTGGATGTATTAGTTGCTAATGCAGGTGTAGGCCACTTTGCACCCATTGAAACTTTAACTGAAGAAGATTGGAAAGATACAATTGATACAAACCTCACAGGCGTGTTTAACAGCGTAAAGGCAAGTGTGGAAGCTTTGAAAAAAAGTAAGGGATACATTATAACTATTGCAAGTTTAGCCGGTGCTAATTTTTTTGAAAACGGGGCAGCGTACAATGCAAGCAAGTTTGGCCTTGTAGGTTTTACCCAGGCTATAATGTTAGATCTTAGAAAGCATGGAATAAAAGTTAGTACTATAATGCCGGGCTCAGTTGCTACGCATTTTAATAATCATACTCCAAATGAAGGTGATGCCTGGAAGATTCAACCCGAAGATATTGGGCAATTGGTTGCAGATCTTTTAGAAATGAATCCTCGTACTCTGCCTAGTAAAATTGAGGTTAGGCCTTCAATGCCGGCAAAGGGATAAATACTTATTTTTTTGTTCCTAAATCATTCAATGTATTTCGTGCGGTCGCGAACCAAAGAAAAGGTTTATAGATCCGTAGTCACTTACTGCGGACTGCAGTTTGTATATTAGCCAAATATTTTGAAACAAATCTTTATGCACAGTTTTAAAAATCGATTAGCTTATTATATTGCAGGCACCTGCATTGTTGTTTTGTTATTCTTCCAGGGAATTGCCCAACAAAAAAAATGGATGATGGTTCCATTTATTAAGCAGGATTCAGCAAACCCATGTCTATTCCCCTTAAAAACCACGTTTACAGATCCGATACTAAAAAAGAAAGTAGCATGGGAAGAAAAAGATGTTTTCAATCCCGCTGCCGTTGTTCGAAATAATAAGGTTTATCTTTTATACAGGGCGCAGGACAAGACTGGCAAACCTGCCGGTACTTCAAGAATAGGATTAGCTTATAGCACTGATGGGCTTCATTTTAAAAGATTACCTAAACCAGTATTGCATCCTGACGAGGACGAATTTAAAAAATTTGAATGGGAAGGCGGATGCGAAGATCCGAGAATAGTTGAAGATAATAACGGTACTTATTATATGACCTATACCGCTTATGACGGCACTACTGCCAGGCTTTTTATTGCAACTTCAAAAGATCTTGTTCATTGGAAAAAACATGGCTCCGTATTTAAGACTGCTTCAGATGGAGCATTTATTAATTATTGGTCAAAATCCGGATCAATAGTTTGTAAAAGAAATGAAAGCAGATTAGTTGCAACAAAAATAGATGGAAAGTACTGGATGTATTGGGGAGAATCAAATATTTATATGGCTACATCCGATAATCTAATTGACTGGACACCGATACCGGAAACAGACCCCTCAAAAAAACAATTTGATTCATCGCTTAATTACGAAGCTTTTAAAATTCTTTTTTCTCCAAGAAAGAAAAAATTTGATAGCGATCTGGTTGAGCCCGGTCCCCCTGCTATCATCACTAAAGATGGAATTGTATTTATTTATAATAGCAGGAACAGTCCTGACTATGGAGATAAATCTTTGCCGGACGGTGTTTACTCCGCCGGTCAAATTCTATTAGATAAGAATGATCCTACCAGAGTACTCGACAGAAGTAATAACAATTTTTTTAAGCCTGATAAAAAATATGAAATAACCGGGCAGGTAAATAATGTATGTTTTTTAGAAGGATTAGTGCCTTTCAATTCAAAATGGTTCTTGTATTATGGCACTGCTGATTCAAAAATTGCTGTTGCTGTTCATGATGATAAAAAATAATCTTTTACTTATCCTTAGCTGTGTCACTTCTCTAAGTTTTTGCAAGCAGCCAAAGGATTATTATTGTTTGCTCATCCGTGTCACTCCACGCATCCCTCATGTCAGCCGGCAGTGAGTGTTTCGATTGGTAAGTAACCGCGATAAGATGATGCCTGATAGTAGTTGAGGGAAAAATAGGGGACAGAAATGCCAATTTAAATACTGACCTTTGTTAAGGACTACACCAATTCTATATCACTGTTTATGTCTTAATGGCTAAGACTTAAAATATTAAACTATGATAAAGAGTAGTGATTTAAATTTAGATGAAAAAACTATAAGCAAAATAGGCTTACGGCTATCTGATAAACTCATCAACGCTCAAATTGCTCCTGGTGCAAGAGTATTCGAATATCCCCACTTAGAAAATGTATTTATAATGGAAAGCGATCTTTATGGTAATATAATGCCTAAAAATCATTGTTTCCTGGCTTTCTTTGGTAGTCATGGATTAATAGGAAAACATTTGAAGGTTGAAACACTTAAAAATGCCAGCGCAGAGGATATTAAAAAGATGGTTGAAAGTAATTCGTAAGGTTGAAGAAATGAGTACCTAAAAGCAACTGCTGTCCTGAGTTGCAACGTCCTGCGCAAGGTACTGTCAGAAAAACCAAATCAAATCGCAGTTATTTCTAATAATTTTGAATCAAGTGAGAAGGCATACGGCGATACTTCGACGGATGCTTGTCTTGTGTAACCCTGGTTATTTCCAGGGTTATTTTTTGCGTTTACAATTTCTATTTGCTCTTCCTCTTTTTTAAACGAAGCTGATGGTTCATGCGGAACCAAAGTGAAAGAAGGCTCCGGTTCCACATCTCTGCATTGTTTATCTTGATAACACACGGAACATCATGTGTTGCATGATTAAATCATTACAAACGTACGTTGTTAACTGCCCTATAGCCTATGCAAAGGAACACGTTGCAGAAGGTGAAACTTTCGATTTATATTTGAAATGTGAAAGATTTACTTGAACATATTGAATCATTAAGAAAGGTTTTTGAATCCTTACAGCCTCTAAGTGTTGAGAACCAACAAAGACTTGATAGAAAGGTTCGGTTAGAATGGAAACATTTTAATCTGTTTAGATCCTTTAAATAAAAGTAAGGTTAAATGTCAGTTTATTTACTTCTTAAACTTTAATATTTTATTTGATTTGTGAAAATAGAATTAGTGCGAAAAGAAGATTTTGCTGCGCTGATTTAATACAAGTTCTTTAATTTTTGGAATTCTTTGTTGTCGTTTTATCATTCCTCGTTGCAAACCAGAACCAGTTGAAGGCTAAAAAATTAGTACTCTTTCCTGCATTATTGCCGTATCACCTGACCTCTGATCTCACCTGCGGGGTAAGCAGAAGTCTGAGCATTAATATAGTAAAGATTAGCAAAAAGATCTGCTACCTGAACCTCATTAAGATTAGCCGAAATAACAGTTCCGGTTAAACTTGTAAAAGATTTTATAACGGTCCGTTCGTTCCCGTTGCACCCTTATGAATATTACCGCCTGTAGGTATGAAGCCGCTGCTATAACTGATCTCTACATTAAATGTTCTACCCTCTCTATTATAAGTTATAGTTGCTACCCCGGTTGAAGTAGAAGGATTAGCAGGCACCTCCTGCGCCCCTGTAAGTGTAGCTTTAAATTTTGTAATAGGATCGCCTAAAGATGAATCCTGTCTGCACGAATTGATCAGGAAAAATAAAATGGATGCGCCAACTAATTTTAATATGCTTGTCATAAAAGTATTTTATACAAATCTAATGCTGATAGTATATCTAAATATCCCGGTTTATGTCCACGAATCGAAATAAAAACTTTGGTGTGGTTCGGAAAGAGACACGAACCAAGGAGTTGGAACTAGTGAGGGGGAAGGTTCGAAGTTCTTCAACTTAACTTTGCATCTTTGCGGTTAATTTTTTAAATGGATAGAGAAAGCACAAAAAGGAATACCTATACCGGTATTGCCTTTGCTGTAATTACCGTCATTATCTGGTCGGGTAACTTTATTATAGCCCGGGGATTGTACAAACAGATACCGCCGGTTAGCCTGGCATTTTATCGCTGGGCATTGGCTTCCGTAATTATTTTCTTCCTGGGATATAAAAGTTTTATTGCAGAAAAAACTTTTATTTTTAAAAGCCGGAAATATTTTTTTTGGGTAGCCCTCATGGGGATTACCTTATTCAACACATTTATTTATGTAGCCGGGCATACAACTTCTGCAATTAACCTGGCTTTAATAGGTACTACTGCTGCACCCATCTTTGCCATTATCATTTCAGCCATTTTTTTGAAAGAATCGATAAGCCCATTGCGCATTGCAGGCTTATTATTTTGCATTGCCGGCGTTGTGGTTTTGTTGTCAAAAGGAAGCATGAACACATTGCTGGCATTCCGGTTTACAGCCGGTGATGTATGGATACTCTTAAGTGCATTTGTTTTTTCCATCTATACAGTTTTGGTAAAGAGAAAACCCGCAGCCGTATCTCCTGTAACATTTCTTTTTGTTGTATTTATTGGTGGCA
>JBPCQG010000372.1:0-3312 GCA_050998315.1 Chitinophagaceae bacterium | reverse complement strand
ACCGCAAACCCTGAATGGCACGTGTAGTACGTTCAGGACTTACCTTCCACAGCTTCTCCCAGATAGGTTTCTTCGGAAGTAATTCATGTGTAAAGTCAGGATGCTCATCATCCATCCCGCCAACTGTAACCTGATCTTTGTAGAAGTCGTAATACATGTGCTCTCCCCAGCCCAGCAAACCCGTATGTTCACTTTGTGTGTTGTGGAGAAAAGCAGCGATATATTCATCTGCAGCCTTTGTGTATTTGGGGTCGTCGGTAAGCGAACTCAGTATCTCGAAAGTTTTAAGTGTTTCAAAATCATGATAAATATTTGCACCGCCTACTGCCCGGCGGTCAACCACATCAAAATATCCATCGCCGCCTTTTGTACGCTCTGCTTCTTCTGCTGTTCCTTTTGGAACGGAATAGTCTCGTGTGTCAATGAGGCCTGCCCACATTGGAAGGTGTTTGGTTCCGTACTTATCTGTACCATGTGCTAATAATGTGTCTGCAAATTTGCGGACGTAGGAAAGGTAGTCGGTACTTACTGTTGGTGATTGTGCAATAAGAAAGTTAGGTTGAAGCAGGGCGAGAATAAATACTGCTATGTTGATTTTATTTTTCATGCTTTGTAATTTAAAAATTAAAGATGACTAATAGCTCCAATTAATCTAATTCTAAACCGTGTCTCTTTGCTTTGGGTTTAGCTTTGCAAGGACATGGCGTTATTTAATTTTTTGCCGCCGTGTCCCGCAACACACCTGGCTTGGCAGGGGAGACACGGCTGAAGAAAAAATATTTCATACACTATTTTATGATTGTCTATTTAGTATTATTCTTAGAGCTTCACATTTTTGTATGGTTTACTATTTAAACTGCTTCGCCCATTCAATAAAACCCGGAGTAATTTTTTCTAACCGTTGCAACACTTCTTCAATTGGTAATGCATTTTTTTCGGGGAATGGATTTTTACGAAGTTCTTTAATAAATAGAAAGCCTTTTGCATCATAAACCTGTTTTGCCAGTTGTGAAAACTTTGATTGAAACCATCCATAATTTTCGGGGCCGACATCAGAATATAATTTTTCAAAATCTTGCAGTAATGTATATTTCTTTTTTGGCATTGATGCCAGCCCATTTTCTGTTCCTACATCCCAAAGTGTAGCCAACTTAGGATGCTTTTCACGCATATAGGTATATGCGAAATAGGTAGCCACAAACTCACTGAGCCATTTATTCGTCGGAGGAAAAGAAACAATTCCAAGGCTCTCGGAAAAAATGTGACCCACTTCGTGCAAGCCTATTAAATCAACACCCATTCTTTCTGCTTCTTCAAAACCATATCCTAACTTTTTGAGTTGAGCCAGGTAAGCCGGCGTTGCACGTTCTTTTGCCTGCGCTATATCAGCAGTAAGTATGCCATCGGTTGCAGGCAGAAAAGCAACATAAGGAGGATCTGATGCAAAGGGAATACCGTAGGGAATTCTTGTGATTTGTTTCCATTGCGATTTTGTCAATACAGCGGCATCAAAGTCAACTTTCGTTTGCAGTTTATGTTCATAAAACTGCTTGGCACCGGCTAATAAGCTGAAGACTTCTTCTCCTCTTTTTTTATACCCCGGACTGTAATAAACAATAGGGATCTTTTTTATGGATGGGATTTTCAGTTCCTGTACTTTTTGCCGTGTAGATTTTTGTGTTGTAATAACGGGCAGGCTCTTGTCTAAAAATTTTATTATTTTAGCCCATGCATCATTTCTTGCAAGATTGTTTCCTTCCGGCGTTCCACCCATTGGTCTAATGGGGCGGGAAGATGATGAAGTATCCGCTACAGGTAAACTATTTGTTGAAGGCTTTCGCGGCGGGCCAACAATATTGTGACCTGCATTATCGTAACTCAAATGCTCGTAAGGAAAGCGGAAATTTTTATTTTTTAATCTGTCAACTACCTTTTCTGCCATCAGGTATGACGGCCACATTTTGTCATCCTTGCCGGAAATAAGAACAACAGGACCTTTAATTTTTTCCACCGGAATAATCGCAGCTTCAACGGCTCTCTGATCCCGTAAATTCCCGACATAAAAATCGAGAAGTGATGTGAACTTTTGAGAAGTGTCATAAGGTACGAATGGCAGCGCTTTTCCTTGTAGTGTCCACGAAGATTTTGTTGTGGGTTTTTCTTTCTTGTTGAGGCTTTGCCAATTGATGCTTTGCCAAACAACATAGCTTGGCACACCGGCGACGACCGCTTTTACTTCAGGATAAATTGCGGCGATTAGCAGAACAGCTTCACCACCTTTAGAAACGCCTGCAAAAGCAATCCGGGTTGGATCTACAGCAGGATGCGCACTTACCCAATCAATAGCTTTCTTAAAATATTCAAGCGGTATTTCTTCCAACTGCGAGGGAAGTTTTTCCATACCAAAATAAGCGAGGGATAAAACGGCGTAGCCACGAGTGGCTAATGGTTCTCCCCAGGCATCTGATAACCAGATGCCGCCTTCCGAACCGCCAATAACAATAATGGCAGGGTGTTTACCAGATATTTTTGGTAAATAAAAGTTCGCTACCAGGCCCTTGTCTCTCACTGCGATGACGGAGTCATTCGTTACATTTTCTGTTTGCGAAAACGAGAAGAAGGGAAGCAGTAAACTCATTAAAAAAAATACTTGTTTCATTTTATTGATATTTAATTTTAATTTTTTATTGATTAAGACTGAACCTTTCAATAACACTATTAGTCATTGGTCATTCTTGCCCTTTATTATAATTGGATTTATTCTTATCAAACTCCATTGCTTCCGGGTAGATACTGTAAAATTCTCCGCCGCCAAGGTTCGTGTCACACGGACCTTTTTACAAAATTATTGTTTCCGATTCGTGTTACACGAACCGGGGCGGCGTGATCCACATTGCGATTTCGTCATTTGCCCCGAGTCTTTTGGTACTCTTCGAAACGTCGTATTTCGTCAGCTACTTTGTCAAGTTCGCGCTGCAGAGTGTCTTTTGGGAGCCAGTGACCTCGCAACATCACGCCTGATATGCGTTGAACGTTCGCCACATCATCAAGAGGATTTCTGTCGACCAAGAGCAGGTCGGCACGTTTCCCCACTTCCACTGTTCCGAATTCGGCAAGAGCCCCTAAATACTCCGCAGCATTGCGTGTACCGGCAGCAATGGCCTCGTAAGGAGTAAGACCGGCCGCAACAAGGTGGGCCAGTTCTTTGTGCGTTGCGCACCCCCAGCGAATGTTCCACCGCAATTCCTTCTTTTTTTAATTTTTGCATTGTTGCCGGTGCCAAAGCCTCCTTAAGTTGCCTCCAGCCCTTAT
>JBPCQG010000302.1:0-6248 GCA_050998315.1 Chitinophagaceae bacterium | reverse complement strand
CATTCCAGGTGTGAGGTAGATTTACATTTTGCCAATTAGTATCATTAAAATCGATATTGTCAGCATATTCTTTTCCACCTAAATTAAATTTCCAGTTATCATTTATGCCAAATGTTTCCCTGGCATTAACTGATTGTGCATTTGCTATAAAAATTATATTAATTAAAAACAGGAAGCCTGAAAGAATAACTATTCCTGCAATACGAATCATACTTGTTCTTTAAAAAAGAACCGGCAATTAAAAAACTTTTATTCGCCGGATTTATAAAATTTAATAGCCGGGATTTTGAGGCATTTTAAGTGTGAGATTTGCATCAATAACACTCTGCGGAATTGGATATAATAAATCCCGATCTGCAACTACACCTTTAGCCAGGACATTATAAGCTCTAACTCTTTCAAGAAATTTTCCTGTGCGTAAAAGTGTATAACGCCTTTCTTCTTCAGAGAATAGTTCACGTGAACGTTCGTCAAGGATAAAATCAAGTGTTACCTGTGCACCCGTAATGATGGGGGCTTTAGCACGGGTACGCAGTGCATTTATTGTTATCGCAGCATTCCCTAAATCACCCAATTTAAAATATGCTTCTGCTAATAAAAGATAAGTTTCTGCTGAACGAATATATATCTGATCGTTATATGCTCTGTCAACGGTTGGATCAATCGGGCTGGCATAATCCCATTTACGGGTACATGGCCAGTTAGGATTAAGGGTTTTTTCATTAGATGTTCTGTCAAGCTGAACTATATCGCCAAAATTAAAACCTTTAGGAACACCTGCAGGATTATTTATCGCATAAGAAAACCTCCAGGCGAAATCAGATCCACGATCATCACCTGCAGGATAAATGCTTAATGCCCACTTAGTAGGGCCGTAGCGACCGATACCACGTCCGCCAAATTCTGCACTTACAATAAAAGGGCTTTTTGAAACCCCATCCGTACCCTTTAATGTAAATGAATAATAACGGTTCACCCAGTACCGGCGCATGACATTATTAGATTCTCCGCCAATTATATTCAGTTCTGCCTGCATTACCCATAAAGCCTCAGTATTGCCTTGGCTTCGGTTTGAATTACCATCCAAAAACATGTCAGTAAATGGTGTGCCCGGTTTGGCTGCATTAATACCATAACGGGCTGTAACCAATTTATAACTTGCATTAGTAGTAACTTTTAAGGCATAATCTCTTGCCATATCATTTTTGCCTTGTGCTAAATAAAGTTCAGCTAAATAATGCTGAACGGCCCCTTTTAGTATTTTACCCTGTAGCTTTGATGTAACGGGCAGATATTGTTCAGCATAAAGCCAGTCGGCTTCCATTGCATTTCTTACGTCTGCAACGGGAGCTCTAACCCAATCTGTTTTGATATTGCTGCCGGATGATTCATCAAGTGTTAAAGGAACATCACCCCACATATACGTAAGATGGCGATAGCACCAGGCACGTATTGCCCGGGCTTCAGCAAGAGTAAGATTTTTGTCAGCGTCAGTCCAGGCCACTCCGGGATTTTCTGCCCTGTGTATTATCGTATTAGCGCTATTGATAGTTTCATAAAGCCATGCCCATTCAAGTCTAAACTGATCTACTGATGGATTATTGATTGCACCCCAATTATTATAAATATCCTCCAATACATCCCGCCAATTTGCATAAGCATTATCTGTACCGATGTAGGCAGGGCCAGTCATCATTGGTCCTATTGCGTTAAGAACATTACCCGATCTTGACCTTCTTACCTCATCATAAAGCCCGTTAATGCCTGCATCAAAACCCGCTTTATCTTTAAAAAGATTGTCTGCTACAATAATACTTGGTGCATCCTCATTCAGCAGTTTTTTTGAACAGCCTGAGAAAACCACTAAAGTTAGAATGCCTATGAATATTTTATTATATATTTTCATAATATTAATTTATAAACTGATATTTAAGCCAAAAATAAATTCTCTTTGTAGGGGGATACCGTCCTGTGTATTTAATTCCGGATCGGTACCTGTCCATTTAGTTATAGTGAATAAATTACGAGCGTTTACATAAAGTTTTAAGCGACTAACCTTTAACTGGCTTAATATTTTAGCGGGCAAATCATAAGATAAAGATGCATCTTTTAATCTTGCATAACTGTCTGGTTCAAGTATGCCTACTCCATAAATATTTACACCCAAAGCATTGGCATAATATTCATCTGTGGGGTTTGTGGGTGTCCACCAGTTTTTTCTCACGGTATTGTTTCGTACGCCGGATTGTACGGCATCTGATAAAAGGGGATTGTTTCTGGTTGTGCCAGCCACACCTTGTAAAAATAAATACAATTGGAAGTTCTTATATTTGAAAGTATTCCCTAAACCATAAATAAAATCAGGCTGCCGGCTGCCATAAATAACATCGTCCAGAGCATCAATTTTTCCATCGCTATTCTGGTCAACCACTTTTGCAAATCCCGGCTTAACGCCTGGTTGCGGCGATTTGGTCAGATCATCTGTTAACTGCCACACACCGCCATATATTTTGCCGTAATTAACTTCAATAGGATGACCGATAAACCATTTATTGCCTACATCATCTAATCCGTTACCATATAGATCCTTTATTTTATTTCTATAAAAAGAAAAAGATAAAGTGCTTGACCAGGTAAAATCTCTAAGTTTCAGGTTCGTAGTGCTTAGCCCCAGGTCAAGTCCTTTATTGGAAGTCTTACCAATATTTTGAAGAATTGAGCTTACGCCTTGAGTAGATGGTATTGCCCGTTTCAATAAAAGATCATGGGTTTCTTTATCATATACATCTAAAGATCCCTGTATACGACCGTTCAAAATTCCAAAATCAATACCCGCATTAAAACCTACTGTAGTTTCCCACCCCAGGTCATTATTAGCCAGTGAGGTTGGTATATACCCGGGTAATGAGGTTACTCCGTCTACATAACTGCGTGTAGATAATATTGCTAAAGTTGAATACGGATCCACAGCTTCGTTACCATTACTGCCATAGGAAAGACGCAGTTTTAGATTAGAGATCAATTTGCTGTTTGTCAGAAATTTTTCTTCAGATATATTCCAACCAACTGCTACAGAAGGGAAGAATGCATACTTTTTATTTGCGCCAAAGGCTGAATAACCATCTCTGCGTGCAGTAAGTGTTAAAAGATATTTACTATTATAGCCATAATTCAACCGGGCCATTTGTGATAAATGTGTCGCCTTGCTATAAGTGGCTCTAGAAGCACTAAACTGTGCAACATTTGCCTGGTAATATGTTAATACATCATTGGGAAAGCCTGTAGCACTATCTTTGTTATTCTTATTTACCTCATTTTGATAGCTGTATAAGCCGGTAAATAAAATAGAATGCCTCGCTATAGAACGGCTATCGGTAACTATGTTTTCAGCCAATACATTACTGAAATTATCAGTAACTAAAAAGAGATCGCCTTTAGTCTGTGACCCCTGTCTGGTATTTACTCCATAATAAGTGTTCTGGTTGCGGGTGGTATATTCAACACCTGTATTAAGGCGGTACGATAATCCAGGTACAAAAGGAATTTTAATGTCTAAATAATTATTAGATATTATTTTAGAAGATCGGTCTTCATTACTTGCCAGCGTTGGAGCTAATGGTTTTCCGAAAAATAGATCTTCAGGCCATGGAAATATTTTCTGGCTGCCATCAGCGTTAAAAGGTGTAGTGAGCGGATTGAAATTATAAGCACCGGTTTGACCTGTAAAAGCAGCCGGTAGCCCATCACGTATATTATATAATAATTGATTATTTGTTCCGTAAGTAAGCCATTTTTTTATATTCATTTCCAGGTTTACCCGTGTAGATAATCTTTTAAATTCGTCGTTTAAAGCAATACCCTGTACATCTAAAAAGGTTGCAGAAACATAATATCTGGAGTTTTCTCCCCCGCCGCTAACCCCCAGTGTATGCTGCATTTTAGTACTTTGATGTGTTGTAAGGGCCAGCCAGTTAGGAAACTCCTTTGAGTTATAAATTGTCTGTTCAGACAAGGTAATAGAATTAGGTTCACGGGTTTTTTTAAAATTATAAAACTCTTCGGGAGTTAGCGTATTTGGGAGATTGGATAAACTCTGGATGCCGTAAAATCCGTTATACGATATAACCGGTTTGCCCCGGGAACCTTTTTTACTGGTAATGATGATAACCCCATTAGCTCCTCTTGATCCATAAATAGCTGCTGCCGATGCATCTTTCAAAACATCTATTGATTCAATATCGGATGGATTAATATCTGAAATACCTCCGGTGTATATAATGCCATCTAATACAATAAGAGGGGAAGTTCCGGCAGAAATAGAATTTCTTCCACGGATACGGATTGTATTGTTATTCCCCTCCGCTCCTCCTGAATTTTGATCAATGCTTAAGCCGGGAATAGCCGATTGCAAAGCCTGTGCAAAGTTTGTATTGGGCACGTCGTCTAAACGTTTCCTGTCAACAGATGCAACAGCACCCGTAACATCTTTTCGTTTTTGTGTTCCATAACCCACCACAACTACAGCATCCAACGACTGGTTGGTTTTTTCCATTTGAACATTTATTGTATTACCTTGCGATTGTATTATTTCTTTATCAGTAAAACCTACAAAAGAAAATACAAGGGTATTACCAAAAGATTTTGCAGCTGATAATTGATAGGTGCCATTAGCATCTGTAGTAGTGCCGATACTGGTACCCTTTATTACTACGGAAACGTTTTCTAAGGGCTTGGCATTCTCATCCGTTACTTTACCGGTGATGGCATTGTTTTGAGCGCTTGTTATAAAAGGAATAATAAACAGGACTAAAAAAAGAAAAATCGAACTTAATCGTTTTATTAATAGCATAGCAATTGTTTGGAAGTGAAGTTAATTAATTTGCAAAGATCAGTATTTCTAAAGAAGACAAGTTTATATTGCTAAATGCGGCTTATCTTAGTTTTAAATTAAGCAAATCCGGGTACTACATCGTTTGAAATAATCGTATTTTTGGTTAAAGTGTACAAATAAATTTTTTATTATTTTGATATTTGGGAGAAATATTTTTTGTGGATCTGTTTTGCTTTTCCTACAGGATCGCCTTTTGCTTTGGTTGCATATACCTCCTGACCATTTACCCATTGCCATTCCCAGTCTTTAAGTTGCTCCTCTATATAATTAAAGTTGGGTTCTTTATTTTTACTCAATTCAGATTCAACATAATTAAAGAATTGTTCCCAACGTTTTTTGTAAAAGCCATTTAATAATCCTGACCATTGCTTACATGCATATTCATGAAGACGACTTTCCTTATCGCCCCATAAAGTAATAAGGTCACGGGCATTCTTTTCATAAAGCTTTTTTTCTTCGTTGTTCGTACCCCAGCTTTTCGCAGCCTCCAGCCAGTTCCCCAATAAAAAATCTTTTCGGGTAGATAACAGATCATCCATGTCTTCAATTATCTCAATAAACCTTGCAGCGTTATTTTTAAAGGCATTGATACTTTTATTTTTAAAATCTTCCGCTATCTGTTGTTGTACATCGGATGCATGATTGGCTAAAACCTGTCGGGTTACATCTACGGCATCAAACCGGTAGCCATCACTTCCTTTTAATTTATCTGCAGCAGCAATCAAATTATCCCAGGCATTTATAAGATCCAAAGATGAATAAGGAAGTATAGTGGTTGAAGTGCCACCCGGGTTTTTTATAAATGTAGGTCGTGCAGTAATGATAGATTCGGTGCCACCATTTGTAACAGTATCAGCATATACAGTAGTTCTTAAAATGTTCCAGGCTTTTTCTGCATGAATGTTTTTTTTACCATAGCGGCGAAAAATATAATCAGGCAACCATGTATTTAAATTAACAGGGGAATCTCTCCATACATTCTCCATCATTAGGTCATACATTACAGGATTCTGTTCTATCCCTTCCATCGTTAATCCAATACCCATCATTTTACCGGAAGAAGGATGATGCAAAGCAATGAATGGCGCTGTAGCAACCGTATCCATTAGCCCTGAGAGATTGATATTGCCTCCAAAATTGTGGAGCATACACCATATCCATGGCTTGCCATAATATGCATTGGTTCTGTTCCAAACAGGGTGCCTTTCACTCCATAGATCAAGTACAATCATTTTATCATCAGGCAGGGCATTCAGCAGTGCTTTTATTTGTGTTGGCTGCCAAAATTTTGCACCATGATGGAACAACCAGCCCTGCATTATCCATGTTGCTTTTGGATCGGCAAGTGCCATTGACT
>JBPCQG010000293.1:0-2816 GCA_050998315.1 Chitinophagaceae bacterium | reverse complement strand
AGCAATAGCTGCTTTGGCAATAGTTTCAATAAGCCCAGGATTGCCGCCGGTTACGCCACTGCTTTGATTGGGTTGCTGTAACGAATGAGTACAATCCATAATTACAGGCACGTTATTCATTTTCATTGCCGGTATGTTTCTAAAATCAACAACAAGGTCATGGTAGCCAAAACTATTCCCTCTTTCTGTTAGCATAACTTTTTTATTACCCGCAGCATTAATTTTTTCAACAGCAAACTTCATTGCGTTGCCATTTAAAAACTGCCCTTTTTTTACATTGATTATTTTACCGGTTTTAGCAGCTGCAATAAGTAATTCAGTTTGTCTGCATAAAAAAGCAGGAATTTGTAAAATATCAGCATAAGGTGCCGCAATAGTTGCCTCTTCTGCTGTATGAATATCCGTTATGGTAGGAACAGAAATTTTTTCTCCCGCTTTTTTAATTAACTCCAAAGCTTTTTTATCACCAATACCGGTAAAAGATGAACCGCTTGTTCTGTTTGCTTTTTTATAAGAAGCTTTAAAAATGTAAGGCACATTATATTTTTTACAAATTGCTGCAACTGTTTCGGAAATTTCCATAACCATATCTTCCCCCTCAACAACGCATGGCCCGGCAATAAGAAAAAAATTATTTTTATCATACTGCTGACCAGCGAAAAGTTCCTGTAAATAATTTTCCATTTTCAAAACTACTATTTTCATCCGATGGCTATTGGATTTCAATTTACATTTACAGTTATTTGTAAAAAATATGAGCAAAGAAAAAATTTTGGTAATTGGTGCATGCGGACAAATTGGTGTTGAGCTTACATTGGAATTAAGAAGGCTTTATGGAGGAAGCAATGTAATTGCATCAGATCTTAGAGAAGAGAACGACCTGATAAAAGGCACAGGTCCATATGTGAGTTTGGATGTTATGAATAAGGAAATGTTGCATGTCCAGGTTATACGGCAGGGCATAACTCAAATTTATTTGCTTGCTGCAATACTTTCAGCAACCGGTGAAAAAAATCCAACACTTGCCTGGAACTTAAATATGCAAAGCCTGTTAAATGTATTGGATATTGCTAAAGAAGAAAAATTGACAAGAGTATTTTGGCCCAGCAGTATAGCGGTTTTTGGTCCAACATCGCCAAAACAAAATTGTCCCCAACAAACAATTATTGAACCTGTGACGGTTTATGGAATAAGTAAATATGCGGGAGAATTCTGGTGCAATTATTATAATCACCGTTATGGAGTTGATGTTAGAAGCATGCGTTATCCCGGGCTAATAAGTTATAAAAGTGCTCCCGGTGGCGGCACTACAGATTATGCTATTGAAATTTTTTATGATGCCATGGAAGAAAAAAAGTACAATTGTTTTTTAAAAGAAGATACTTATTTGCCCATGATGTATATGTCGGATGCAATTAGGGCTACTATAGAATTAATGCAGGCAGATGTTGAAAAAATTTCGATAAGAACATCTTATAATGTTTCAGCAATAAGTTTTTCCCCAAAAGAAATAGCGGATGAAATAAAAGAACATATCCCGGAATTTACAATAACTTATAATCCCGATTACAGACAGGCTATTGCAGATAGCTGGCCACAAAGTATTGATGATAGCATTGCACGAAAAGATTGGAATTGGAAACCTGAATACAATCTTGAAAAAATAGCTACAGATATGTTAGTTAACTTGATAAATAACGCTTAAGTCCCAATAAGTTATGTTAAAAACACTACTTTATAGGGGTTTGTATAAAATAAATTTTAGATATTTGCAGAGTGAATTTTTTAAACTCATTAAATTTTATTGTAAACCAAAATCAAGTAACATGAAAAAATTATTATTCGCTGTAGCTATAATAACTATATCAACAGCTTCAGTAAATGCCCAGGACAACGAAATGAAATCAAATGGAACTACGTTTAGTATTGCAGCAAATATTGGTACGGGTACTAAAACCAATTACTCAACTTCTTACGGAGCAGATGTACAGGCAGAATTTCCAGCCACTACAGGTTTAAAAATAACAGGTAGTGCTGGATACCAGAAGTTTCATGTTAAAGTTGGAAATGATTTGAGTGTCATCCCACTATTAGCCGGTGCAAAATTTGCTTTAGGTAAAGGTTTATATGGACATCCGCAACTAGGATATTCATTTTTAACAGAAAAAAATCCTGCACCGAATTCTAACAATGGTGAGTTTTCTTATGCCGCCAGCATAGGATATGGATTTGGAAAGAATCTTGATTTGTCTCTAAAATATTTATCAGTAGATGTTGTTAACGCAGTTCTTCTACGGTTAGCTTATAACTTCTAAGAATATAAGTTCAAGTTTTAAAGGGGGTCTCAATAAGAGACCTTTTTATTTTAATTGTCTTGCCAGCACTGTTGAGTATTACATTAAATATCTAAGGCATTAATTTTGTTATGATTAGTATGCAAAATAAAATTTAGAAACATAAATTAAAAAGATGAAAAAATTATTTTTAGCATTTGCTGCGATAATAGTAATAACTTCTGTAAACGCACAAAAAAGCTCATTATCTAATCCTACAGTTTTTAGTTTAGGTGTAGAAGCATCCGTTCCTTCAGGGGTATTTCATGAATTAGGGTATAATTTCGGTATCGGCGGTTCAGCACAGGTGGATCATAAAATTTCTACAGATGCTGCAATAACATTAAATGTGGGGTATATTAATTATTCCAACAAAAGCAGCATCCCTAAATATCATTTTTCATTAATTCCGGTATTAGCTGGTGTTAAAATTGGTTTTCTCCAAAAATATATGCAAGTGCTCAGTTGGGAGCAGCTTTTAAT
>JBPCQG010000289.1:0-13050 GCA_050998315.1 Chitinophagaceae bacterium | reverse complement strand
AGATAATATAGAGGATATGGCAGAAAGCTTCAGCCAGCAATTATTAAAATATCGCAATACAGATTACACATCATATTTATGTGATAATTATCCAAATATTAAGGCGTTAGTGGTTAAGAAATCTTCCACACCTACACCTAATCGGGAAGATCTTTTATTTATGGCTGATGAAATTTTAAATTTTGAACATCTATATTCCAGAGAAGCACCAGTATTAGAAAATTTTATTTCTGGGGTACAATCCCATACCTTAGATCAAGAACTTTATAACGAACTAATTAAAAAATTTAAAGGAAAAAATTGGTTTTACAATTGGCTTATCTATTACTTAAAAGTAACGCTGCTAAAAACTGCTGAATCCCCAACTTATAGACAAATAAAAGAAGCTTTTGATTATTTGCAATATACAACTGAACCTTTTTTGGGAAAACCCAGAACATGCGATTTGCATCTTGTGCATTATCTTATATATAAATCCTTCCAAGAAGGGCTTCAACTAATTAACTCAAAAGAAGAATGGAATGAGATTATTGATCTATTAATTAAAGTAAGTAATGGAACGACTTCAACATTACAAAAGAGTCCGGGAGGACCACTGACTACTTATGCTTTATTTAAACTTTTAAGCGAGTTTGCCTGTGAAAATAACTTAGGATATATAAATCATGTGTTCGAGGATCTCACCAAAGAAAAGGAAGAGTATCATCTTCACCATGATATTGCAGAATATAATTTTAGGCTGGCATCACTCTTTAGTGCAGCTAATGATAAAGGTAAGGCCGAAACTCATTTTAGAAAAGCTGTTGAGTATGCACTTGCTTATACTATGAGAAAAGATGCAACCCTTGATGATGTTGTTGAAGGGGTTGAATTTTTCGCAGCAATCAATTCGGTTGCTGCGTTGGAAGATTTAAAACGAATAAGAGTTTTAGCAGATTCTGTAACTGATCATACTGATGGTAAGGGAACTCAACATTATCCTGTTATATGGTTTGAAAAATTCCTAAAAATAGACTTTCATAAGGCAACTATGTTTTTATTAAGTGAGCTAAGTAACTGCAGGTATGATTGGCGTGCTGAGAAATCACTAGCAGATTTATTATGCGTTGCAAATGGGAAAATTGATCCCGTTGTTGAATTCTACATTGCTTCAACTTTGCCTATTAGTGATTCCGAAAAGTTTATAGATTATCGCCTAAATCTTTATGACATTCTTCAATCTACAAAGTCGATTTATGCTGAAAAGTTAATCGCTCAAATTATTCCGTCTATCCAGCCACGGCAGCACCGACAATTTTCTGATAATATTATTGACAGAGTTAATGATAAGCTTCAAATGGGAGGATACGACACACAATTTGAGCTTCATAAAGAAAAGAAATTCGAAAGTCCATCGCGTAAGGATTGGTATGAAGAAAAACTTATTGAGCGGAAAGAGTTTTCGTTAATGTCGGATGCCGAATTGGTAGATTATTTTGAAATAAATGGTGTCAGTCAAAATGATGTCCTTCCTCTTTATTATTTATTTCTTCAATATCCAGAGATAACAGATTCTCTTAAACAACTAATTCAACTTATAGTAAGAAAAAATAATAGTACTTATCTTGATAAAACTGACGTTGACCCTATATTTTCCGCCGGTAATGAGATTGAATGTTTTTATTGGGTTTGCAGGTTTGTTTATGATCATGGTGGTTGGTTTGAAAAATTTGTAAACCAGGAGGCCTTCCATAAAGCAAGAGAGATAAATGCTGATAATGCTTTTATATACTTATTTGAATTATTGCCTTCTTCACTGGATATTGGATTTAATATAGACTTTTCATCAAACCTCATTAATATGTTGGTTAATGCTGAATATGATAAAGAGAAAATAACTTTAATGTGGAAGAATGTTTTAGAAATAACAAGCTACAGGCTTCCTTCAAAGGATGAAATTAAATGGGCTGATATATTATCTAATGAATTAGAATTGGAAATAGAAGAACTTCTAATTTGTATTTTGATTTGCAGGTTTAAAGCTGGTACCACAGAACGTCTTCAATGGACCTGTTCTGGTTTAAGATACCTTTTTGAGCATAAGCAGGATAAACTTTTAAAACCACTTAAATGGTTTCTTTCTAACTCATCAAAATTTCTTGACCCGGCGCTTATTTTAATTCTTCAACTGCTGCTTGAGCAGAAAGAAAAAGGAAGTACATACTATTTAAATTTTGAAACTCAGCTGATAAATATTTCACCCAGGCATTATTTTTTAATTGATTTTTTATTGTTTAAGCTTATTGGTGTACCCTTACCTGTACTTACTATACCCGCAGGTATAATCTATCCTTCTCTTGAGAAAAATGAATATGACTTCTTTTTTACACTTAATAGAAGGTTCAGACCTATGGTTGATAGTGGAATTAATTTAGAAAAGATCTTTAGTAAATATTTAGGAAGTTTTAGAAAAAACTATGTTGAATATTTTGAGCTTTACTGGAATAGAGCCTACAATAGTAGTGTGCAACACATTTACAGCTCAAACTATTTATTGCAGTTAATAAATGTTGATATTTTTAATGAACTTAAAAAATGGTCAACAATTGAAAATGAAAAATTATTTAATTACGCAGTATCAGTTGATGTCGAATCTATCATTGCACAGATAAATTCATTTACTTTAAGACCTTCTAATTTACTTAAGCCTTTTGAATTTAATAAACCGTATACAATAATAAATGACATTCAAAAAGAAGACTGGGTAAGGCTCGGGCATTATGAGGTTTCTATAAAAGATGAAGGAGGATTAAAAAGTAGGCAATTTAAAAGCTATGGTGGAATGGTATTTTCTAATAGTAAAGTCGACTCAAAACTTTTTCCATACTCGGATTATAGTTTATTCCCATTTCATATTTGGGGTGATCTAAAACCAGAATTTGAATTAGACAAAACAGTGGTTTTTTCAATTATACAGGAAGATGCACTGGAATTTTATAATATTCTTTGGTTGAATCCAACTCTTGTCACTCATTTAAATCTATCTGTGAAAATCACAGATTCAGGATTAGTAGCTATTAACAATTCCAGTGAAATTGTAATAAAAATGCGTACATGGAGCTTTGATTACATAGGTGATGGGTATAGAACTTCATTATCGGATCAAATACCGAGGTTACAAGGAACCGATCTTGTAATACGGCAGGATTACTTTGACAAATTATCTAAATATTTCCAAGTGGCACCTTCCTATCGCGTGGTTAAAATGGAATGGCCTATTAAGTCGGATTCGTTGGATTTATAATCATATTTTTATCTACATTTATTGTTTTACTAATAAGAATATTTTTTTACATTAGCTTGCTAATAAAAATAAACTACCATGGACATAGGAGATAAAATAAGAAAGGTGAGAGAGCTTAAAGGCTAATAAGCAGGAATATGTGGCTGAAAAAGTTGGATTAAGTGTAACAGCTTATGGAAATATAGAACGCAATGCCAGCGGCTTAACTTTTGAAAGATTGGAGGAAATTGCAGCCGCTTTAGAAGTAATAGTACAAGATATTCTTAATATCCCTGAACAATTAAATATTCATACTATTGCAACTGCTCACCAAGTTGGTTTTAATCACATTTACAATGACCAACGACCAGCTTCTGAAAGTGAGAATGAACTAACAAAACAAAAACTTTCAATCAAGAAAAAGAAATTACATATTTAAGAGAACAAAACTCCAAATTGCTAGCATTACTAGAAAATAAATGATTTGTAATTTTATTTTAAAGAAATAATTTTCTTTAAACAAATGTCGTCTGTAATTTTTTGAAGATTTTCAATTCGCTGAATCAATATGCTTAACTCGTCTCCTGTTATTATATAATCATCCTTATACCGGGCATCGATATACCCCTTTTGTAAAAGATCAAATAGATGTTATTCTCTAGGAGTATTCTTGGGGAATACTTGATACAATCCCTGGAAAATCCTTTTGTAAAAGCCCTAAGTTTATCTAGATTATGTGTTTTTGGTTTATAACCTGTCTATACAAGAATTATAGTATTATATACTCTTTCGGTAGCCTGATGCAATTCAAAAGCAGATTTTTTAAAACTCTTTCTATTATAAGCATGCTTTGCATCAATTAAAAATTCGTTAGCACTATTAAACCATTTATGAAAGTCGGCTTCTGCAATTGCCTTTCTTTCTGCAAGAGATAATTCTTTAGGCTTTTCAAATTCAGTTTTACCGGCGTCATATAATAAAATACCTTCTTTAATAATATCAGAAAAAAAGTATTGCCCTTTACGCAATTGTTCATTTACATAATCAATATCATGTGTAATAACATTAACAGGCACCCTGTACTTGCAGCGGTTTACAATCTGGTCAGTTATCTCGTAATCCTTTCTTGTGTCACCAGGTTTAGTTACAACAAGTATATCATAGTCACTTTCAAAATCCAGCAACACATGCCCTTCGACATACCGGTCTTCCTGCCATTCCCCTGTTGCATGGCTACCATATAAAATAACCTTCTCCGGAGCAACAGTTTCTACAATTATTTGCACTGCCTTTTCAATTTCTTTTCTCCTGTACTCAGGCAAATGCTCTAAAGAAGTTTTCATTGAGTAAATATAAATATCAATTTTGTGAAAATTTGATGGGACTGAAATGTATATGAAACCTTGTATTTCAAACTACCGTATTAATACGGTTGTTTTTCAATAAAAAGCAGAATTAACTTTACAAAAAATATTTTTTATGCAAGAACAAACACAACAAGGTCATACATTAATGGCCTGGACTAAAGAAGGGGATTTTATTCCTACATTATATATTCAAGGTGAAATCTCTACTAATGGTGAAAAGGTACTAGTAGAGCTTAAGGAAAAAAATTCGAAAGAAAGAGTTTCTCAGGAATTGTTACTGGAATTCTCTCATGATGTATATGATCCTGCAGGTAAAAGCAAATTAAAGATAAAAAACTATGAAAAAAAACTGAAATCCGATGATGAATACATGACGGTTAATATCGCATCTTCAAAGGGGAATATTAAGTTGAATGTCGAAAGAAAACCAAGGTAACCATCTCCTTTTACAACATTTCATTTTGATTAAACTATTCTTGGATCCAGTTAGCAAAAGATACTTCTGTAAATTGTTGTTCAAATTATGTGATAAAGCTTCTTACCTTTTTTTACAGAAAGATTTTTAATCAGTGGGAAAGTTCTGAAAAGGTAATTCTTTTCAAAGTTGTTATTTTTAGTTTGCTTATAATTTTAGGAGCAATTGCAGTAACTCGGTTATTTATAATTATTTAAGGTAACTATTTGCCAGGTAATATTCGCATTCTGTTTCATTATATAATACTAAAAATTAAATTTATGGCAGCAAAAAAGTCAACTAAAAAAAAAGTTTCCGGGCCTGCGGCTAAAAAAGCCAAACCAGCCCAATCAATTCATTTGGAATTTACCAGGAAACATTTAGATGCAGCAGAAGCCTGCATTAAAAAATCTGGCGTAGCAAAAATTACTATTAAAGAAGTCAAAGTAACGAAGGTGCCGAGAACTTTGTCCAACGGGGTATTGATCGATTAATAACATAATAGGAATATTTTGAGCCAGGAAAATTTCTTTGAGCAACCCCGTGTGGGAGTTGCCTATAATCATTACATCCAAAGCCTTTCAAAGGAGCAACTGGATATTATCGATTATATAGAAATACCAATTGAATTATTAAATTATGATAAATCGATTTTAAGTAATCTCCCCAAAAAGCCCGTTATACTTCATTGTGCAAGTTTATCATTGGGCGGCTATGTCCCCCCGGGAGAGAATACCGTAAAACAATTAGGGAAAATTTTAAATAAAGTTTCGTCCCCCTGGTTAGGTGAACACATTTCATTTGTTCTTGCCGAAAGAATTGGCGATAATTTTATGGAAGAATATGCACCTGGGGAACCCTATAATATAGGTTTCACAATGAGCCCGGTCATGAATATGGAATCGGTTGATAATATTATCAGGAATGTTGACCATTATAGTAAGATGTACAATAAGACTATAATACTGGAAAACCCCCCGGTTTATTTTTCAATGCCCGGAAGTACCATGAACCAGGTCGAATTTATAAATACAATATGTGATCGTTCATCCGTTGGTTTACTGCTGGATTTAGCACACTTTCTCATTACCGCTAAAAACTGCCGGTTCAATCCTAAGGAAAAAATTAAAAGACTACCGCTTCATAAAGTAAAAGAAATACATATTTCCGGTGTAAGTGAAGATAAAGATCTGCTTTGGGATAACCACGCAGATACAGCACCTGACATAATTTTTGAACTCCTGGACATTGTATTACAACACGGTAATCCATCCGCAGTGACTTTGGAATATAACTGGGATTCAAACTTTCCCTGGTCCCTGCTTGAAAGGGATATTTTATACGTTAAAGAAAAAATGAAATTAACTGCATGTTGAGTAATAATTATATTACTTCTTTAATTGCCCGTTCAGTTTTGGATATTGAATTCCTGAATCAATTGGAATCTGGGAAATGCAGCAGGGAGCAAAAAAAAATCCTTAATGCTCTTCCTGCTGATGTGGGACATCTTAGGTATGTAAGCGCATTTATCACAAAAGTTAAACATAATTTTCTTTGGAATAATTTTCCCTTATCACGGCAATTACTGATCAATTTCAAAATGGAAATTGAAATCTATTCAGCATACCTTGAACAATATCAAAAGACTTCTAAAACAGGAATATTATCCGTCAATGATAAAATAAAAAATTTCAACAATTTTTTAATCTGCTTTCTTTACGATAAAACTGAGTATGAATACAGGGTTATCCATGATGTATTACTTCATGAGATTATTATTACGGAATTGAAAACCGCAGGTAATATTTTAGCAGGTGTCAACAAAAAAACAGTTCGCAAAATCCCGTATATCCACGGGACTTTTAAAATAGTTCGTTTATATATTAAACCGGAACAGGCAGAAGAATGTGTTTTTCAGAATAAAGTTATTACACTTTTAAAAAGGCCTGTAAATTATTGTTATTGGGCTGATCCAAAAATTCAGGATACCCGGATATTCCGCATTTCAAAAAATATTTCGTTTATTCTTTCTTTAATAAATAGCAGTAACACGGTTAAGAATATAGAAGATAATTGCCAAAGCCATTTGTTGAAACAGCAATGCAGGAGCATTATTACATATTTACACAAAATTGGTATAATTAAGTACTCATAATGAAAGTAGTCTTCGTTGATAATTTACTTTTAAAAAGAGAAAATGATATAAATCATTTTGTTCTTCAGCCGCATCTGGGATTAATATCATTGATCTCTGTCATTGAGCGTGGCGGACATCAGGGAATCCTGTATGATCCCAAATTAGATATCCACCAGGAAAAATTCGGTATCGATCCGCATTTATATTATAATATTGCCCAAAAAATACTGGAGTTTTCCCCGGATGTTATTGGATTCACTTCACTTGGGTGCAATTTTATTTGCACCGCAAAAATTGCGCAGTATATTAGGAATGAAGTGCCGCATATACCGATACTACTTGGGGGGCCACATGCTACTGTTTTAGACAGTATCATTCTCAGAAAATTTTCCCAGTTTGATATTATAGTAAGAAATGAAGCGGAAATGAAAATTCTTCCCGTTCTTGAAGCGTTAGGGAGCCGAAATTTTGAAAATATTTCCGGGGTTACTTATAAAAATTACCTGGATGAAATTATTCATAATCCCGGAGATGATATTATTGAGAATTTAGATGATCTTCCCTTTCCTGCTTACCATGCATACCCGATTAAGGAACTTGGACTTAAATCGTTACGTGTTGAAGCAGGCAGGGGATGCCCTTTTAAATGTACTTTTTGTTCCACAGCAACATTTTTTGGCAGAAGATACCGCTTAAAGTCTCCCGGGGTCTTGTGCCGGGAATTAGATTATTTATATAATACATATGGTATAAGTGATTTTGGATTAACGCATGATCTCTTTACCGTAAACCGCAATAAAGTAATTGATTTCTGCGATACGGTGAAAGCAAGGGGGTATACCTGGAAGTGCTCTGCCCGGATGGATTGTGTGGATGCTGATTTACTGAAAGAGATGAAAAATTCAGGATGCAATTCTATTTATTATGGAATTGAGGCAGGCTCAGAAAGAATGCAAAAGATTTCCAAAAAGAATCTTGACCTCGATATTTATGAGAAAACACTGAATAATACACTGTCACTAAAAATAGAGCCTACATTATCGTTTATTACAGGATACCCTCAGGAAACTCCGGATGACCAGAACCAGACACTCAATCTGATCGGCACTTCCTTTAACAAAAGAACTGAAACAGGTATTAATGTCCAGCTCCATTTACTTACTCCCGAACCGGGAACGGCCCTCCTGAATGAATTCCAAAAATCAATGGAATTTGACAGCCACATAAGTGACTTTAATTTTCCCACACTGGAATCTGACGATGAATTCATCATGCATTCTATGCCGGATATTTTTATGAATCATCATTATTTTAAAACAATTATATCCAGGCAGAAAAATATTTTTGTCACTACGTTTTTTCAGGTTTTGTTACCGCTTGGCCGGGAGGTAATAAATCATTTACTGGGATCTTATGAAAATAAAATGAATAATCTGTTTGATGAGTTTTATATATGGTATGTAAAGAATTGCCCGGATAAATCAGTAAATTTCGAAAACGTGATCAAGTATGTGGAAGAAAGATTTACACCAGGCGACTATATGGTATCACTGGTTAAATATATGTACCAGATCTTCCGTTTGAATTATTTATCCAGGGAATTTCCGGCTTCTGTTTCACCCTCCGGAAAATACAGTCTTAATCCTAAAGCGAGGTTAATGAATGACATTCATAACTGCCCTGTTATTCTTGAATATCTTAAGAAAAATAAAAAAATACCTGCAGGATTAAAAGAAGAACACGTTAATATAGTATTGCAGTTAATTTCCAATGATAAGGATGGTTATGTCGTGAACTTTAATATCAGCGACGCTCTGGCAGAAATTGTAAGGAGCATTGCTGATGGTGAGATCCTTGCAGAAATTGATCCGATGCTTTATAAAAATTTAATGAAATCAGGTGTGATAATTCCTAATCTCTATCACAGATCAAAATCAATAATGTATTGATTTCCGGAATAAAAAACAGGAAGGTTATAAAAAAAGACCTGTTTGATGCCATTGAAGGGTATTATGCAATGTCCGTGATTTATTTACTGCATTCCAATGGAATCCTTAATTATAATAGCGGGGAGATCAATACAAACTCCGGGAATAAAAATATTTATATATCACTAAAATTTCTTCAGCAGAGAACAGATATTATTGTAGTAACCCATGCGGGGAAATATGCCTTAGCCAAAAAATACAGGCATTATTTACAGCTTGGATATCATTTAGAAAAAATCATTGGAGCTTATGGAAATTTTCCTGCTATTAAAGGAAAGTATGGGATAGAAATAAATAAGAAATCTTTTGCGGTGGCGTACAGGACTGCAGGTTATTATGTTAATGGCACAGTTCAACAGCACATTTTGGAAAAACTTGGTGCCAAATATGTGCTTGACCTGGGATGTGGATATTGTAATTCTTTAATAGGTTTCTGCAGGGCCGGGGAAAAACGTAAAGGGATCGGTATTGATCTCAATTCAATTATTTGCAGCGATGTGAAAAAAAAAATAAAAAGCCAGAACCTCAACAAAAAAATAAAAATAATTTGCGGCGACGCTTCTAAATTTGATCATATTCTATCAAACGATGAGATCTCGGGAATAGATGTAATAATCGGAAGTAATTATTTCAATGAATTTTTTCAAACTGATAATAATGCGGTCCGGATTTTGAAGAAATTAAAAAGGTACTTCCCGGGTAAAAGAATCATTGTACTGGATTATTATAGTACCTGGGATACCAAAGATTACCAGCGTAAGGCTTACCAGCATAATTATATTCATGATCTTATCCAGCTTTTATCGGGGCAGGGCCTTCCTCCGCCAAATTACAATAAATGGAATATTGTCTATGCGAAAGCTGGATATATTCTGGAAGAAGTCATGGAAGGAAACTCCGGTGGAATAAAATGGTTTATTCATATTCTTCGTTCTTAAAAATTACTGTAAGTTTTGTAAAATATTCATTGAAAGAACTGGGAGGTTTTGGAAAATGAGATATATTCTGATTTTCCGGTTGTCATTAAACATACTTTATGGGAGGGAAAATGACAGGAGTATAGAACTTAAAATCTGGGTTGCAGGCAATTCTAATGAAACTGCACTGAAGCAGTACCTGCGCTTGGGTCGAATCATTCAATGTCCGCACCAATTTTTGAAGAAGGATCAAAAAATCTTGGAGAATCATCCGGCAGGTTTACATCAAAAGATTACATGCGCTATATATGGTTATTGCAAAATATAGTTTTTGATTTAAAAGCAACCGGTCTTCCGGCCGAAGCAGTTCAGGAAATTGCATCATGGATTAATCAAAATGTTTTACAAAAGGCAGAGCCTCTGAAAGAAAACTCCTTTCCATTAATAAATGTGATCCATATTAGTAATACCACAGTAAAAACAGGAGAGATCGTAACCATAGAAATTAATTGTTCGCCGGAATTAAGGCTGTTTATTGAAGGAGAGCATCCCAGTCTGTATATCCGGGATGAACAGGCTAATTCTTTCAGCTTCATTGCAGGAAAATCTTCACTAAATAATTTTCAAATTAGTGCTGTAAACCCAATGACCCTGCTATCATCAAAAAAAGATATGACTATTATTGTTTAATAACGTGATAAGTATTATACTATTTGCCTTTGATTGTGTCTTATGGATTAATGGATCATGCTTTTACCTTTTAATATCCGGAGGATATTTTAAATTTATATGTTTATTTTTTCATCTATTTTTAAATTTATAAGTTTATATTTGTAAATAAATTTAAAATTACAAATTTATGAAAGCTCGTAAACAGAGGCTGATTTTGGAGCAGGTTGATAAAAAAATAATGCCTTTCAATGCCCTTAAACAGATTAATGTACCTGATAATGGGTGGATAAACGCAACCCGGCAGGCGCTTAATATTTCATTGAAACAGTTAGGGCAAAAAATGAATATGACCCCTCAGGCTGTAAGGGCATTAGAAAAAAGAGAAATGGCAGGAACGATCAGCTTGCGATCTTTATGCGCAGCGGCTTTGGCTATGGAAATGAAATTGGTATATGGACCGGCTCCGGAGGATGGATCCCTGGAAAAACTGGTGGATAGAAAGGCCGGTGAAATGGCTAAAACAATTGTAAACCGCACGTCTCAAAGTATGCTGCTCGAAGATCAGGAAAACAGTAAAGAAAGAATTCTCAAAGCCTATGAAGAGAAAAAAAATGAACTGAAAAATGAAATACCGAAATTCTTATGGGATTAGAACTGATATACGATGAAGGTCAAACTCCTTTAGACGAGGAAGAAAAAGAAGGATTATTGTTAAAGACCATTTCCACGCGTGCTGAGCTGGATGAAGCGGAACAGCTTAATATTGAAGAAGCTTTGGAATGGACAATGAAAAAGAATTTTTCTATCCGGGATATTTTATCAGAAGATTTTATTAACGGACTCCATAAAAGAATGTACAGGGATGTTTGGCGATGGGCAGGGGATTTCAGGAAAACTGAAAAGAATATAGGTATTGATTGGACTATAATTCCTATTGAACTGAAAACATTGATCGATGATTGTAAATTCTGGATTGAGAATAAAATATTTTCTGACGATGAAATTAGCATCCGTTTTAAACACCGGCTTGTCAGTATCCATTGTTATTCCAATGGCAACGGCAGGCATTCCAGGTTGATCGCAGATGTTACCATCAGCCATGTTTGTAGCAAACCGGTCTTTACCTGGGGAACGGGAGATCTTGTAAAAGCAGGCCAAATACGAAAGAAATATATAGAATCCCTGAGAGCAGCTGATAAAGGTAACTATGATCAATTATTAGCTTTTTCAAGAACATGAATCATTAATCACTGCCTTCAAATTCAAATCCGCAAAAAATAAAAAGGTTTTATACTGTACAATAGTTTTTAAGCCTGCAGAGTAATCTCATTGAAGCTTTTAGGCTGAAATAAATATTCTGCTATTTCAAAAACCTTTTTTCAATTTCCCTTTTTCTTTCCTTTGAAACAATTTTCCAGCTTATTCTTCCCACTTCCTGTCTTTTCCAGATCTGGCGGACAGCTATTGAGTATTCATTCTTCCTGAGTTTTTCCGGGATAAAAACCAGCAGCCTTAGCTTTGCCTTTGATTTGGCATCAAGTTCTATTCCTTCCAAAAGATGTTTTCCTGCATATTTAATCGGAATCGGAACATACTCTTTCCTCAACTTGTATTTCAGATCAGCTTGATGTCTGAAAAATTCAGTCTTCCATCTTAAAGGTATTTCCAAAAATACTTTTGATCCTTCAGGGAGACCTGAAATAACTTCAAAATCAAATTTTCTTTTTTTGTCAGGTGCCCCAGTTGCAAGAAATGGTAACACAAAAAAGCCTTTTGGAATGGACGGGTCAACATCGGGATCATTATCCGCTACATTAAAATTTTTCCAGGTAACATTATTATTCTCTCTTATAAATTCAGTGAAATTATTCCAGTTAATGAAATCAGCGGGATCGGGAGCCGGATCTTCTGCATTTCCAATAATTCCTATAAAACAATAGTGCCCCGCAGCCGGAATCGCTGATGATGGCCAGGTGATTTTATTAGATACAGTTAAAACTTCTCCTGCCGGCACATTGGGTATACTTACACTTCCTGCCAGTGTCCATAGATCCGGGGTTATCAATGTAGCAGGTGGTGACCAGAATACAGTGGCATTGACATTAACAGCATTAGATCCGCCCTGGTTCAATACCCTGACATAAATAAAATTGTCCTGACCTATCTCGGCATCTGTACCCAAAGTGTTATCGTTTTCTGTCCCGCTTCCAACACCAAATGCAGTCTGCGGATTCATCACTTCTGTCTTGTTTA
>JBPCQG010000243.1:0-3431 GCA_050998315.1 Chitinophagaceae bacterium | reverse complement strand
AAGGATGTTTTGAACCGCCGGTCAGCTTTTTGGGGGGAAAAAAAAAACACCGGACGAAAAAAGGGTGAAGAAGTCCGACAAAAAAAGTTAAAAGGACCGGCGGCGAAGCTTAAGGCTAGGATTTTGGAAAATAGTGGATCAGATCCACTATTTTTTCAAAAACTGCACCTTAATCTCCGCCGCCGACCTTTCTATCGATTGTAGTCTTATTAAAACTGTCGCGATTATGCACGAGATCGGATGAGAGGTAAAAATCCTTACCACCGTGAGGTGGCGTGATAGAGGTAGAAACGGTATAAAAATATCTTTAATTACAGATAACGCCGGTGTACCTATTGCTTGTTGTGCAGCTAGAGCAAACGTAGCTGATCACAAGAAATAAATTTATTTCTTGTGCAACAAACGATAGATAACCTTAAAACAAGACGTAAAACTAAAAGCAGGCGGCGGAGTATTAAGGTTAGGATTTTGTAAAATAGTGGATGATTGCGCTTGGAAAGCGCAACCATCCACTATTTTTCAAAAACTGTACCTTAATCCTCCGCCGCCTCAATTTATTTGCAGACAAAGGTTATTCGCATGCTGTAACCAAAAATATTGGATTGTTTCACAAAACAATATGAATCTCATTTGTGAAAATAAAAAAAATTCTAGGGTAAAGTTATTTGATGATTCAATAGAAGTAAACCATGTTAGCACCGGTATATAGTCGAAGCATCATTTAGCGGCTCTGGGATTAAACAGTTCATGAAATTAATTATAAGATCCGATCAACGAGAAATAAATTTATTTAAATAAATTTATTTAAATAAATTTATTTCTGCGTCATACTTATCGTTCTTAAAACTATCATTCGCAATAATTATACAGCGGAAAATTGCCTCTAAAAAATAAAATTTCATGAAACATTTATTTTTTTGCGTCATAATTTGCATCATAAGCATGTTTTCATATTTGAGACCATTTGCGTCTCAAAACGAATTATGGAATGGGCCCTTAGTATTAACATAACATTGACTTGGACATTGCGCGAGTAATTTGATAATCAACCATAATTTCAGAAGTTTTTTGCAAACAATGTATATGTTGGTATTTTAGTTTACAATAAATGTATATTATACTCGTTAACACACTAAACTCAAATTATTAAACTGTACTAATATCCCTTCCCTATTAAGATAACAAACATAACATAATGGTATCTTAATAGGGATATTAGTGCAGTTTAATATTTAGAGTTTAGCGTGTTAACGAGTATAATATAGCATATATTAATGTCTTTAAATATGATTAAATACATTTTTGCAAAAAAACAAAAAATAATGATAAAATATTCGTGTGTGCTCATAATGACTCAGTAAATTGTATAGTAATACTTGTGCTAGTAAAAATTTTTTGGCGGTAATACGAGTTGCAGCAATCATTTCCTTTTAATCAAATATCCCTGATGTAAACTGTAACGAATATTTAGCTATTAAATCAACAACCATGATTGCAAACACATAATTTCTTTAATTATTTTAGGAGATAACTGATTTCTCTTTTTTGTTACAACATCACTTGCTGCAGAAAACATTTCTTCACAATTTACAGATGTTGCTGGTATGCACAAATAATCGCGTGCCATGATGCTCAGGATTGTATATTGTTCTTTATTATTGTTCCAAAATTGTAATATATCAGAATCTTTGCTGATCAATGGAACATACAAATAAGTAAAAATTTCGTTGCTATTGGAATCATTTGTTCGTGGGAAAAAAGAATCATAAAGATTACACTTATTATTTAGATTTTTGATAACTGTCGTACTATGTTTGTTTTCATATAATAAATATATTTTTTTAAATTTTTCCAAAAATAGTAATTTGTCGTGATCGGTAAATTTTTTATCTTTTATTCTCGGGTCAAGGAACATGGCAATTGCATAATCATCGTTAACGTTCGAAAAATATTTCAGGAATTTAGTTTTCATTAAATCAGCGTAACCTTTTAATTTATCATCATCATTAAATTTATTAATAATGTTTTCGATCTCTAATATGATAGAATAGCAAAATCCAATTGTTGGATATTTGGATGACGAAATAATTTGTGTTATCTCATAAAAAGGTTCTAATAAATTGCAAATTTTTTTAATGTCTAACCACTCTAATTCAGTCAAAGTATTTGTTTCGCTTAGAATTTTTAATAATTTTTCGTTTTTTACAAACGAATTTATCATCAAATATGTACTGTTCCATCTAGTCACAACATCCATAATCAACTTTGAATACGGCAATGAATGAATAGTTGCTTCCTTATTCAAAATATTTGCCAATCCTGAATTATTCGCTTTGTCCGCTATTCTTCTGATTTTCTCAATCACTGTGTTTTCTCTCAATGGACCTGCTTTAATAATTAAATTAAGAATATGTGCAAAACATCCTACGAAATTAATATTTGTATGTTGTTTTTTTAATAATTCAAAACATTTTACATTATTGGAAGCATTATCACATGTTATCGATTTTAAATTACCAATGTTAAAAGAATTCAATATATTTTGTATTACTGAACATAAATTGTTTCCGGAATGAGGACAGTTGAAATAATAAAAATCTAGCGTAAATGATTTTAACTCAAAAACTTCATTTATATAATGCATCTTGAGGCCCAAATATGATTTTTGGTTATTTGATGTCCAAATATCAAACGAAATAGATATTTTGCTATTTATGTTCGATATTATTTGTTTTGTGATGATCAATTTACTTTCATACAACTGATGAATATAGGTGCACACTTGTTTTCTATTGATCAATTTATAATTTTCATTGAGAGAGTTGACAAAATCAATAAAAGGAGGATTTTCTACAATATTAAACGATTGCGAATCTCTGATTATCCATCTAACTAATTTTTCATCAATGTTTTTTTGCGAATCTGCAGATATTACATTTTGTGAGACCACATTTTCTTTTGTTATATTGATCTTATGGTGATTTTGTAAATGGTAATTTAATTTACTTGTACCGTTTGTTTTAACATAATTATACCTGCGGTTGCAATTTGGTTGATTGCAAATAATGTATTTTCCGGTTTCGTCAACGGTGAAGTGTTTCCAAATTGAGGACATTTATATGAAATAATTATATAAAATTTATTTTCACCATGGTTAACCACTGGTGAATTTCACCATGGTTAACCATGGTCATGGTTAACCATTGCCAACACTAACTATAATATAAGTTTATGACGTATTTACGTTTTATTTATACAAAAGTGTAATTTTCATCCGAACGGACTGTATCTTCACCCTTCGCTCTCCACGTGCCTTGTTTTCAGCAGGTATTCTAGACATTAAACTATTTTACAAACTATACCACACAAGCATATTATAATTTCCTTAACGTCTATAAATACCTGAAACACAAAGAGTATTTCAATACGTG
>JBPCQG010000110.1:0-9694 GCA_050998315.1 Chitinophagaceae bacterium | reverse complement strand
TTTCCATTGCTGTATCTGCGCCAAAAGGCCTGGTAGTGCCTGTTATAAGAAATGCTGAAAGCCTTAGTATGGCTGAGATTGAAAAGAAGGTTGTTGAATTAGCCACAAAAGCAAAGGAAAATAAACTAACTATTGAAGAAATGACCGGGGGAACTTTTACTATTACTAATGGTGGCGTATTTGGATCATTAATGAGCACACCAATAATAAACATTCCGCAGTCGGCGATTTTAGGAATGCACAAAATACAGGAGAGGCCGGTTGCAGTTAATGGGCAGGTTGTAATTAAACCTATGATGTATGTAGCGTTAAGCTACGATCACAGAATTATTGATGGTCGTGAGTCAGTTAGCTTTTTAGTGAGAGTAAAAGAAATGCTTGAAAATCCTGAGCAATTACTTTTTGGAAAAGATCCATTAAAAGCATTGCTTGAGTTATAAATATTTTTTAGCCGGCAGTTGTTCTCTGGGCATCATAGTTGTGTCACTCACTTCTGCCGCATACCATTGTGGAAATATCAATTTTATTTTTTGTCAACACACTTTCATTCCCATTTAGATTCAGGTATTTCAATTTTAAAATCATATAAAGGAGATATTCCATTTCATATCTATTTAAAAAAATATTTTTCATCAAATAAAAGATACGGCTCAACAGATAGAAAGCAAATAGCTTCCCTTTGTTATAATTTTTTTAGGTTAGGTCATTCAGCCAATAATATTTCTATAGAAGATAAAATTTTAATTGGTACGTTTTTATGTGAGACTAAATCATCAGCAGTCCTGCAAAGTATAAAACCGGAATGGAGCTTTCTTATCGAAAAGCAGTTAGAAGAAAAACTTTCCATTCTTGACTCTCAGTTTTTTATTAAAGATATTTTTTCTTATAAAGATGAATTAAGCGAAGGAATTGATGTTGAAAAATTCAGCACATCATTTTTAATTCAACCAGATCTTTTTTTAAGAATAAGGCCCGGTAATAGTAAAAGAGTAACGGGCAAATTAGCAGGCGCAGGTCTTATTTTTAAATCAGTTTCAAAAAGCTGTATTGCATTACCTAATGCTTCCAAAATTGATACTGTTATTGAATTGGATAAAGAAGCAGTAGTGCAGGATTATAATTCACAAGGGATTGGGGACTTTTTCAAATTAGAAGTTTCAAATCAGGAATCTCAAATTAATGTATGGGATTGCTGCGCAGCAAGTGGTGGTAAATCAATTATGGCTTATGATATCAACCCAAATATTGAATTAACTGTTAGCGATAAACGGGAATCTATTCTGCAAAATTTGCATAAACGTTTTGCTAAAGCAGGCATAAAAAAATATAATTCATTTGTTGCAGATCTGGCAAGTGACAACCGACAGCTGTTGACTCAAAAATATGATCTAATAAGCTGTGACGCTCCTTGTACCGGATCGGGAACATGGTCAAGAACTCCGGAGCAATTATTTTATTTTAAAAAACCAGCAATTGAAAAATATGCAACGTTGCAAAAACAAATTGTACAAAATGTAGTGCCTTATTTAAAACCTGGAGGTCATTTTTTATACATAACCTGTTCAGTATTTAAAAAAGAAAATGAAGATATTGTGAAATATATTGAAGAAAAATACGACATGGAGGTGCAAAGGATGGAAATATTAAAGGGCTATGAAATTAAGGCTGACACTATGTTTGCTGCATTGCTTACTGCGCCAGTATCCTGATGCTTCCCTTTTCAACAACATTTGTATATCGAAGAGTATAAACTCCTTTAGGCAGTGGTTGTAAATTGTCAAATGTTATAAATTGAGCCTGCTCCTGTTGTGTGATTACGTTTTTAGTTAGATATAATTTCCCATCTGCACCATATAATTTAAAGACCGCAGTTCCTGCATATTTTGGCTTTATTAATACATTAATATTCCCTTTAAATGGATTAGGATAAACCTTTATCCAGGTATTACCTAAAATTGTGTTAACCTGCCGCAATGCTCTTAGTTGAGAAAGATCATCGTATGCTTTATGAAAATTTGGAATGCCATAACCTATGCGGTCATCAGGCATAGTAAAAATGCTGCTGCTGCGTTTTACAGCCTCTATAATTTCTATATTAGTAAAATCAGTAAACGCCTGCCACAGGCAGGTAATAAGGCCAGCCAGGTTTGGTGCAGCAAAAGAAGTCCCATTTCCAAAAACAGGTTGATTATTTAATCCTGCAATAGCAGTACCCTGGCCAAGAGAAGCCACTGTTGGTTTTATTCTTCCATCGCTTGCAGGTCCATAGCTGCTGAAAGCTGCAGGTGTGCCTGTTGGTGTTACTGCACCTACTGTAACAATACTATCTGCATCAGCCGGTGTAGATATAAAATGCCACGGATTATTTCCATCATTGCCTGCTGCAACTACTGATATAATTCCTTTTTTTGCAGCCATTGCATTCGCTCTTGCAATAATGGTGATCTTGCCATTCATTTCAGCATAGGTGTGGTTAAATAAAGGATTATCAAAGGTGGTATATCCAAGAGAAGTTGAAAAAACATCAACACCGATACTATCGGACCGTTCCGCCGCAGCTGCCCAGTTTTGTTCTTCAATAGGATATTCTGAAGCAACGTCTTCTGTACGGTATAAATAGAATTTTGCTTTATTGCAGCTTCCTACTAGTTGACCGGGCCAGTTACCTGCAATTGTTGAAAAGCAAAACATGCCATGCGGATCATCTTCATTCACACTGGTTTCATTTTGAACAAAATCGTATGTTTCAATTATCTGGTTATTATTCCTAACGCTGTCAAAAGCAGTTATAGTTAAATAATTTCTATATCCTCCATCAAACATTGCCATCAGCATTCCTTCACCTCTAAATCCCTTGTTATGTAAATATTCTCCTTCATGAATATGAATCTGTGCAAATGCATTTCCATAATTAAAAAAGTCAGCAGTAGTTTGTTTAATCTGTGTACCAGTTATTGTTTGTGAAATTTCCTCATTAAACTTATTCCGTGTGCTTGCATTTTCTCTATTTCCTTGTTGTATTCTCATCACGGGAGTTGCCGTAATAACAAATGGAAAGCTGTTGATCTTTATCAAGGCTGCCGCATCAGTGGTTTGGATGCAAACTTCATTAAGCCATTTTGATTTATTAAGAATAGTAACATTACCTGCCAAACGCACACTATCAATATATCGTGGAGTTATAGGAAGATCAGTAGAATCGATGGATATATTTTGTCTTACTCTTCTTTGAATTGCTTTGGCAGATAAATATTGAGATGGATTATTTATGGTGAAAGGTGTTCCGGCCTTATCCTTAAATCTTATTATATATTTTGAGAATTGTGCTTTGGAATCTTGGGTAAAAAATGAAACAGCAATAAAAAACAGGAGCAGGACTTTTTTCATATCAACAGATGGTATAAACAAACAATTACTGTACCTCAAATTTAAAATAAAGAACCATTATCGCTTGTGTAAGGTTTGTATATTGGTAAGTCTACCCTCTCGGGGCGTCCCGATAGCTATCGGGATAGAGGGGGCTTTTAATTATGCCCAATAATTGTAAGCTTTACACCATAACCCGAATAAAACGCCTGCCTGCCGGGTTGAGCTCCCTGGAATTCCCAATGCAAAAATTCCTTAAATACTAATCCTATTCCTTTTGCATATTTTTCTATGCTATAATTTTTCTCAGCATATTGCGTACCCGCCAACTTTGGGTCCTGACCTAAAAATTCATCTCTCTGGCTAACTTTAATTGTACTGTTAAACAGTATTGATCCCAGTGTTAGAGGAACATTTACACTATCGTATGTATATTCCCAATCATCTAAATACTTTGTAGTAGAGTTTAAAGAATAAGTATCAATAAAACTATTTCCCTTCCATGTATAACCTTCTTTAATAGGTAATTTTAATTTTTGAAAACGTAAATTGTTTTCAACAAGTTCTATAGTAGTGGCAGTTGGTATTGCCATAAAAGTATTGTTCGCTACCCATGCCCTGGTTGCATCTTTACGAATGTAACGCTGTATACGGTAAGCAGGCCGCCCTATATTATCTGTTATCAGTTTCTCTATCGAATCTTTAACCTGGTATTTTAGAATAGTATCTTTTTGACCAAAATTTATATACACCGTTGAATCCAAATTATAGGTAATGTATTTGCCAACCTGCAACGGAAAATAATCGCTTAATGTAGATGTGGTAAAAAGTTCGTTTTCTTTCTTACAGGAAAATAGTAAGGGTATAGATAACAACAGAATTCCAAAATATCTTTTCATAGTGTTAATTAGGGGGCTATGGTATAATGTAATTAATGATAAGGCTACTCTTGTCTTTGAATTATGCCACCGCCAATTACATCATCATCTTCATAAAAAACCGCACTTTGGCCAGGGGCAATGCCTTTTACATCTTCATAAAAACGAACATTTATACCATTTTCGTATGTATGCAATGTTGATAAAGCCCCTTTATCCTTATACCTGATCTTAGTCATCGCTTTTATTCCATCATTAACTCCATTATATTTTATCCAGTTAATGCCTGAAACCTTCATTCCATTCTTATTAAGATCATCTTCTTCTCCTAAAACAATGGTATTGCTTTCCGGTATAATTTCAGTTACAAATGCAGGTTTACCTAAGACTATATCCAATCCTTTTCTTTGCCCGATGGTATAAAAAGGATAACCTTTATGGTTACCTAAAATTTTTCCGCTTTTATTTACAAAATATCCTCCTTCAACTTGTTCTTCAAGCCCTCTAACTTTTCTTTTTAAAAAGCCGCGATAATCATTGTCAGGAACAAAACATATTTCATAGCTCTCACTTTTTTTTGCAAGTTCCGGGTAGCCAAAATCATTTGCCATTTGCCTTATGGCAGATTTACGGTAAGTTCCTAATGGCAATAATGTTCTGCAAAGCAGATCCTGTTGCAATCCCCACAGCACATAGCTTTGATCTTTGGTTTCATCAACTCCTTTTCTTACAAAATATCTTCCGTTTGTATGTTGATGAATTTGTGCATAGTGACCAGTTGCAATAAAATCACAACCCAAAGCATCAGCTCTTTTTAATAAAGCCCGCCATTTTATGTGTGTATTACACATTACACAAGGATTGGGTGTACGACCTGCCATATATTCCTCTACAAAATTATCAATAACAAAATCGCCAAACTCATCTCTTATATCTAAAATAAAATGAGGGAAACCGTGTTGCACGGCGGCAGCACGGACATCATTAAAACTATCGAGGTTGCAGCAGCCGGTTTCTTTTTTTGATGTACCGCCGCTGGTAGCATAATCCCATGTTTTCATAGTAATGCCAATCACTTCATACCCTTCGTGGTGCAGCATAAGTGCTGCAACGGTACTGTCGACACCGCCGCTCATTGCCATTAAAACTTTTCCTTTCCTGCTCATAAATAAAAAATCAGGAGCAAAGATAAGCCAATACAATTTGACAGAATGCCAGCGAGACAATAAGTAGCACTACGGTTTTCTTTGTGCAACTTTGAGCCTTAATGGGAATGTTTATAATTGTTTCTTCAAAACCCAGCCTTCAGTGTTTTCATTATCGCTGATAAAATAAAAATCATTAAAGGCAGCAAGAACATTTATTTTTTCTCCTGGTGCTAATACTTTTTTTCGTATCCCGGTAGAAGCTGGTATTGAAAGAAGAGGCTGTGATTTTTTAACTGTTAAACGTTTTAATGGTTTCATCGCAGATGTTATTGTAGAACCTATGATAAATCCTTTTTTGCCATCAGGTAAAATCACCCTGTAAAGAATTCCTGTACCTGCTTCGGGTCTTATTAAAGTACTTTCCTCAAGCACCACGAAATTGGTTCCTGTAGTGAGTTTGCCTAAATAAAACTTAACATTTTTGCCACTTCTCATCCATGTATTTCAATTATTTAGAGGTACAGATGATTTTGCAGGCTCTTTATAATCACCTTTTACAAAATACAACGGATCAATAGCACCGCTGTTTGTATAAATTCCAAAATGTAGATGTGATGCGGTAAATCTTGCATTGCCTGTGTTTCCTGTTAGTCCAATTATATCTCCAGTTTTTACAAGCTGCCCTTCTAGTACAATTTGTGAATCAAGATGTGCGTAATACAAATTAAAAGCGGCATTGTCTGGGCGCACAAAAATTACTTTTCCACCCAATGCATTTTCATTTACTCTTGTTACAACTCCATTTGCAGATGCCACGACAGGCGAATGCACCGGCGCAAAGATATCAATGCCTTCATGTTTTCTATCACCGTTATCTCGCCCAACACCAAATAGACTCCCGATATTGCTTTTCACTTTAGGGGTAATAGGAAATGCAAGCGAAGGACCGGCGGTAATTGTCAAAGTATATTCTCCTTCTTTAAGAAGTTCAGGCTGTATCCTTACAATGAAGGCACTGTCTTCTGTAACCACATATTCCAGGGAGAGGTGTACGGTATCTGCTGCCAATAAAAATTTAGCTGCTTTATTTTCTGAAACAGGATAAGGTTGCCAGAGGTCCACGTACATTGCAAAGTTTTCAGCTGGTTTTTTTGTTAGAGTGATCTTTAATTTTTGTCCACGTTTTGCCTGGAAACGAAGGCCAATTCCATTGGCACGATCATCAGCGAAGTAACCCGTTTCACTATATGGCAAAGAAATATCTAATGGATTGCTAAGTGTTATTGCTGCTGCTCTAAGCCATGCTTCACCAAGTGCAGTTTCTTTTAAGCCGGCATCTTTTATTTTCTTTTCATATTCCTGATGCGGAGTTTTTTTGCCAAATAATCCCGGACCAGGTGAAGAGCAGGCATAAAAAAGTATAGAAAGTAAAAAAAGAAAATAAGTAGATGGAGTTTTATTTTGCACAGGTATCAATATTCAAATTTACATCAGCTATTCTTAAAAGAAATCTTAATTAATATCCTCATCTTTTCCTCATATCATTTTTATCTCTCCAAATCATGGTTCAGAATTATTTATCTTGCACCCATGCAACAGTACCTTCAACTTTTACAAAATATTTTACAAAACGGGACTGATAAAAATGACAGAACAGGTACTGGAACCCGAAGTACATTTGGATACCAAATGCGTTTTGATCTTGCTGAAGGATTTCCTTTAGTCACCACAAAAAAGCTGCATCTTAAAAGTATCATTCACGAACTACTATGGTTTTTAAAAGGTGATACTAACATAAAATATTTAAAAGAAAATGGGGTAAGAATCTGGGATGAATGGGCAGATGAAAATGGAGATCTCGGTCCGGTATATGGTAAGCAATGGCGCAGTTGGGAAGGAAAGTATGGAAAGGCAGTTGACCAGATTTCAGATTTGGTACAACAAATAAAAATAAACCCTGACAGCCGCAGATTGATTGTAAGTGCATGGAATGTTGCTCAACTTCCTGAGATGAAATTAATGCCTTGCCATTGCCTGTTTCAATTCTACGTGGTTCCCCCTCCACCGGAGGGGGTTAGGGGGAGGCTCTCCTGCCAGCTATATCAACGCAGTGCAGATGTATTTCTTGGAGTTCCATTTAATATTGCTTCATATGCTTTACTTACAATTATGATGGCACAGGTTTGTGATCTTGAACCGGGAGAATTTATTCATTCATTTGGAGATGTGCATCTATATAGTAATCATTTTGAGCAGGCAGAATTGCAATTGACCAGAACACCTTTCCCATTACCACAAATGAAGATCAATCCGGAGGTAAAAAATATCTTTGATTTTATGTTTGATGATTTTGAATTGCTTAACTATCAAAGCCATCCGGCGATTAAAGCTCCAGTTGCGGTGTAGAAGCCCCTAAATCCCCTGACGGGGACTTAAAGTATTTATCATGATAGAACACTCAAAAACAAAAGAATTTCATAAGCCTCCCCTCCGGGGAGGTTTGGAGGGGCTTATAATATCCCATCTGGTAGCTGCTTCAGAAAATAATGTAATTGGAAGGAATAACAAAATTCCATGGCACTTGCCGAACGATCTTAAATTCTTTAAAAACAAATCATGGGCAATGCCGGTAATAATGGGGCGAAACACTTATGAGTCTTTAGACAAACCTTTGCAGGGCAGGATAAATGTTGTGATAACTACAAATAAAGATTGGCAAAGAGATGATGTGACTGTTGCTCATAGTATTGATGAAGCAATCGAGAAAGCTTGCGAATCAGACTGCAACGAACTTTTTATAATAGGAGGGGGAGAGACCTTTAAACAATCAATGGATATTGTAAACCGGATATATCTCACACGAGTTCATACAACAATTGACGGCAATACATTTTATCCCTCATTTGATGAAAGCAAATGGAAATTAATTTCAGAAGATCGACATCCGGCAGATGAAAAACATCAGTTTGCATATACATTCCAACTTTGGGAAAAGATTATAAAATAATTTAATAAATTGCTGAAGGAAAGAATTCCCGTAGAATTTTTATATAACATATCTTATCCATTTCCTCCGGGTCATTAAATTAAAGGGGAAATACAAAAAATAAAAAGTATGTTGAAACTTAAAGGTGTGAAAGTTATAAAAACAAAAAGAGGAAAGCCTAAGCAGTTAATAATTGATATTGATAAGCATTACGATATTGTGGAAGATTTAGTTGATGTAATTGAGGCGGAAAGCCGTTTGAATGAACCAACTATACCCGCTGAAGAAGTTCATAAAAAGATAGAAGCTAAGTTTAAAAGAAAAAGACATAAATGACCTATAAAATAGTTTATGTTTCTACTGCTGAAAAAGAACTAAATAAACTTACTGAGAATGATTATATAAAATTGCAAAAGGCAATTAATTCTTTATCTGAAAATCCCTTTCCTCCCGGACATATTAAATTAGCGGGGACAAAAGAAAAATTATATCGAATAAGAAAAGGTAATTACAGAGTTATTTATTCTGTGCAAAAAAATATTATTACTATTACTGTTTTAAAAGTAGGACATCGTAAAGATGTATACAGACCTTAATGTACACCATCTTTCAATTAGCCAAAAAGTATCTTCATTATTATTTAAATGCTTCAGATGGAAAAGGACATGGAGTTCATTCTCCTTTTGTTTTTGATTTCATAAAGAATGTACTGAATGATAAAAAGAAATATGATTGTTATTATTCTATTGAAAAAATAAGAAAAGAATTATTAGATAATAATCGGGCTATTGAGGTGGAAGATTTTGGTGCAGGGTCATTGGCTGTTCCAAACAGGAAAAAAAAAATAAATGATATTGCCAGGTCATTTTTAAAATCTAAAAAGTTTGCTCAATTGCTATTCAGGATAGTACAATATTACAACCCACACAACATTGTAGAATTAGGCACTTCCCTGGGAATTACTACGGCTTATATTGCAAGCCCAAATAAAACTTCAGAAGTATTTACCCTTGAAGGTTCTAAAAGTACAGCGGCAATTGCGCAAGCTAATTTTCAGAAACTGGGATTAAAAAATATAAAATTGATACGGGGAAATTTTGATGATACCTTGCCTGAATTATTATCACAAATTCAAAACGTCGATCTTGCTTGTATAGATGGAAATCATCGCAAAACTCCAACCCTAAGTTACTTCCGGCAATTTCAACAAAGATCTACCGATGAATCTATTATTATTTTTGATGACATTCACTGGAGTGCAGGAATGGAAGAAGCATGGAAAGAAATTCAGGAACACCCCGCCGTAACATTAACCG
>JBPCQG010000223.1:0-4752 GCA_050998315.1 Chitinophagaceae bacterium | reverse complement strand
TCCCATTTTACTTTTACGGTTTCAGAAATTATTGAATCTATTGCTTTACCATAATAGTCAGGCTGAATAGGAAGTTGGCGGCTTGACTTCCTGTCAATTAACACGCAAAGCTCAACTTTTTGCGGACGACCAAAGTCCTGCAAAGCATCCAATGCAGCACGGATAGTTCGTCCTGTGAAAAGGACATCATCAATTAAAACCACTTTTTTATTATCAATCGAGAATGGGATATCTGTTTGATTAGGAACGTGCAGCTCTTTACGAATATCATCCCTGTAAAATGTAATGTCGAGCTTTCCATATTGGATAGGTTTATCCTTTTTTATTTCTTTCAAAACCTCTACAATTTTATCTGCTAAATAAATACCACCCGTTTGAATCCCTATTAATGCTGTATTCTCAATATCCGGATGATTCTCCACCAATTGATGTGCTAACCTATTTATTGTAAGATTTAATTGAATTGTATCAAGAATGGTTTGCAATTTTCTTGTAATTTTTTATAAAAATACTCTAAGCTATCAGAATACAATCATCTATTTGAATTACCATTTTCTGAGTGATAAGAAATGTCTTTTTAATTTTTTGGTTCTTGAATTATTTTCAATACAATATTAAGTTCAGCGTCTTCATGTAACCAGTTTGTATCACCTTGTATAATTCCTACATCAGGCATAACACCACGCCCAAATGGCTGAATAGAAAAATCTTCATCCACAGCAGTATAAATTCTTATAGTAGGTATGCTAACTCTTATTTTACTATGAGGCAAAACCAATCTCAAATAATTTCCGCCAGTGGCGCCATAATAACATCCCCCGGTTTCTTCACCGATTATTGTTGCTCTTTTATTGTATCGTGCAAGAATTACAAATTCCGAAGCAGCAGATACTGTTGCGCCGCTTGTTAAAATAAAAATTTTTCCTCTAAATAAATTTTTTGTCTGAGGCTGTGTAACAGATGTTCCGGGATAGCGATAATTAACCTGGTATTCTCTATCGGCAACTTTTATGCCCTTAAGATTTTTAAAATCTTCCGGGTTTTCAGCATAATTAAGAAATGAAAAATGCTGTGTAGCCATTTTAGTTTTTTTCAAATGGAGAAAAGGCCTATCCGCAATAAATGCAAATAAATTTCTCACATTAGTGTTATTGCCGCCGCCATTTTTCCTGAGATCAATTATTAAAGCCCTGATCTTATGTTCATTTAATCTTTTAAAAACTGCTTGTAATGAATCCGTAAACTCCCCGATCTTAATTTCGAATGTATTTATTATAAACACTGCGGTATGTAAACTATCTAATAATTGGAGTTCAATTTTTTTTGGGATCACTTTGAAATTCTCTTTTTTTATGTTTTCGTGCACCTGTTGCCATGTTAAAGAGGGCACTGTGAAAGTTATGGGCATGTTTGTTCCCGGATCAATTGCTTCGATAAAAAATTCGTTAGGCTCACCTATGAACATTGCAAAAGCTTCTCTAAATAGTCCACCTTGTAAAAGAGAATATTTATAAGTTTCATTAAATCCATCAGCAGGTAGAAGTTTGAGAAGTTTGGTTAAAATATCTTTTATCATCACATGATTGATCGCAATAACTTCAGCTCCCAAAATAATATTTTTATTCTCTCCAAAATCTTTTTTTATAAACGCTTTGCCATTAATAAATTTAAATAGTAATGGAAAGGTTTTAAGTCTTTTAATAGCTTCCACACCTTGCTTGGAAGGGATAATATTAGTATGAAAGCATCTTACTCTGGCTACTACAGGAAGTAATATTTTAAAGAATTCAATTTCAGGCATTAAATGATCCAGCCTAGCATAGGTGCTGTCAAAATAATGATCCATTTCTTTTTTTGTGGAATACCAATATAACCCGGGATGAGCTTCTTCAAGACATTTGCGCAAAACTTTAAAATCATATTGCAAATGCTCAACGCTTATTTTATTAGCTGGGGTTGAATGGCATGAACCTAAGTAAAGAATTAATGCGGATAAAAAAAATAGGACAAGCAATCTTTGCATACTGGTAAGATACAAAAACTACGAATCAGGAGTTTTAAGAGCTTCATCTTTAAATCGCTCCTTCATGTTGCATAAACGGATACCTGTAGTCTGTAACCGGAACAAAAGTTTCTTTAATGGTTCTTGCGCTAAGCCATCGGTAAAGATTTAATATGCTTCCTGCTTTATCATTGGTACCACTCCCTCTTGCACCACCAAAGGGCTGCTGACCAACCACTGCACCTGTAGGCTTGTCATTTATATAAAAATTTCCTGCAGCATTGCGAAGCCTCCTTGTTGCCAGTTCAATTGCAAACCTGTCCTGCGCAATTATAGCACCCGTTAATGCATACGGTGAAGTTGAATCAACAAGTCTTAATGCATCTTCAAATTTATTTTCATCATACACATAAATAGTAAGTATGGGGCCGAACAATTCTTCACACATCGTTACATAATTCGGGTCAGTAACTTCAATAACTGTCGGCTCAATAAAATAGCCATTTGTTTTATCGCACTTGCCTCCGGTTAATATCCTTGCATCTTTATCTTTTCTTACTTGTTTTAAATATCCCTGTAATTTATCAAAGCTCTTTTCATCTATCACCGCATTTACAAAGCAGGAAAAATCTTCAACACTTCCCATCTTCATGGTCTTTATTTCGGCAACCATTTTCTTTTTTATTTGCTGCGCAATATTGGACGGCAGATAAGCTCTTGATGCCGCAGAACATTTTTGTCCCTGGTATTCAAAAGCGCCGCGGCACAGGGCTGTTACTACTGTGTCAACATCGGCAGAATTGTGTGCTATCACAAAATCTTTACCGCCGGTTTCACCAACAATGCGTGGATACGTTTTGTAAATTTTGGTATTCTCTCCTATCGTCTTCCACATACCGTTGAAAACACCTGTGCTTCCTGTAAAATGCACACCTGCAAAATCAGGACTATTAAAACATACTTCACCAATGGTTGGACCATCAACAAAAATTAAATTAATTACACCACCAGGTAAGCCCGCTTCTTTTAAAACCTGCATAATCATTTGGGCGCTGTAAGCTTGTGTGTTGGCGCATTTCCATACAACAACATTGCCGCACATTGCTGCGCTTGTGGGAAGATTGCCGCCAATGGCTGTGAAATTAAAGGGCGTAACCGCAAGCACAAAACCTTCCAATGGACGATATTCCATCCTGTTATTCATGCCCGGACTACTGATAGGTTGTTGACGATATATCTCACTTAAAAAATGAACGTTGAAACGAAGAAAGTCAATCAATTCACAAGCTGCATCAATTTCTGCCTGGTAAGCATTTTTACTTTGGCCCAGCATGGTAGTACCAACAATGTATGGACGATATTTTGTTGCCAGTAATTCAGCAGCTTTCAAAAAAATGTTAGCCCTGTTCTCCCAGGTTGCATTTGCCCACTTCTCTCTCACTTTCATCGCTGCATTAATAGCTTTTTTTACATGAGCAGCATTACCTCTATGAAATGTTCCCAGTACATGTTCCCTTTCATGCGGCGGATGCATCTCTTCTTTATTGCCGGTTGTTACTTCTTCTGTACCGATATACATAGGCACATCTATCTTTTTGCTTTTTAATTCCTTTAATGTATCCTGCAAAATTTTTCTTTCTTCAGTGCCAGGCGCATAACTCAGTACAGTTTCATTAACCGGCATTGGGTAATAAAAATCTCCGTAGTTCATATAGTTTTTTTAATGCAGAGCAAAATTAACCAATCACTTTTATATGGTGTATCACTGCTAAAACTTTCTATATTTGAAAAGCAATGAATTATTTACAATTAACGGTATACGGTTTACGGCTTACTTTGTCAGGATATCAGCAATCTGCATTTACAAAATCTTTCTTAAATCCATTGGTAGAGAAGCATTGCCGAAGATTAGGTTATGAACTTTCGCCTTCGGAAAAAAAGAAAGTGCTTTTTTATTATCCTATGTATACAGTGCTTGCCTGTGCACAAATGTATCTTACACTAAAAGGAAGAAAAATATCGAAGCATGAACGCAAAAGGTTAACCCTCGTGGGTGCAATGGCAACATTATGCGATGATCTTATTGATGAACATCACTGGTCAAGAGAGGATGTGTTTAATTTACTATCAAATAACTTAAATGAAGAAAAACTGGAAACAAAAGCAAAGTTGTTAGTTGCATTAAATAAAGAATTACAAAAATTTTATACTTTATCACCGCAATATTTAAGTCAACTCAAAATGGCTTTACATAGGCAGTCCGCCTCAGTAAAACAATCCGATAAAAATATTTCATTAGAAGAACTTATAGATATCTGCAGGGAAAAGAATGGACATACTTCTTTAATGTTTGCTTCCCTTCTTGATGAAAAATGGAGCAGAGAAGAACTGGAATTTATTTACCAGTCGGCAATAGTTGGGCAATTAACTAATGATAGCTTTGATATTTATTTTGATACGCAGGAAGGATTAAATACTTACTTCAACAAAGCGCCATCTACAAATAATGTACGAGATTTCTTTTTAAACGAATGCCTGCGACTTCATGAAAAAGTTTTTGTTTGTGATGTCCCTTTAAAAAATAAATTAAGAACCATTCAGCGCATGAGTATCCTTCATGCATTTACGCTCACAGCATTAGATCATCTGCAACAAACAGAAAATAAATATGGTGCTCCGGTTGACTGGAAGGCAGTTCCACGCAATGAAATAGTGACAGATATGGCAAAGAATAACAACCGGATAAAAAC
>JBPCQG010000073.1:0-3256 GCA_050998315.1 Chitinophagaceae bacterium | reverse complement strand
CGATAATTTTATTGATACCTGGGTGGCAGGAAATTATTATAATATTTGGGTAATGAAACAAACAGAAGAGAGCGATAAACGGGTAATAGGAAAAATAACTTTTAGTAATTAGCTAATGAGATAATGTGCTGATGTGATAATGTGCTGATTTTGCTAGAATGCTGATTAAAGAATTAATTTCTAAAATGTAAAAAACTAAAGTTGAATTAATAACAAATGCCCGACCTCCCTCTCTGAAGGAGAGGGACTGAGGGTGAGGCATATGAAATTTATTATCTCCATAATTTTAATTGCATTATTAAGCTTTGCAGCCTGCCTGTATTTTCCATGGTGGAGTATTGCAATTGTTTCTTTCATTGTTATAGCGTTAATTCCGCAGCCAACCGGTATGAGTTTTCTCACGGGATTTATTGCATTATTTTTATTATGGGATGGTTTAAGCATTTGGATCAGCAATAACAATGATCATATTCTTGCACACAAAATATCATTGCTAATTTTAAAAATTGATAGCCCATATATTTTAATGCTTGCAACCGCAGCGATCGGCGGCTTGGTTGCAGGCTTTGGAGCCCTTACCGGAAGTTTTTTAAGAAAGAAATAACTTACTTCACCTGCTTACTGATTTCTATTTAAATTCGTGAATGTATTTTTTGGTCAGGAGTTCGATTTCTATTTCCCTGTTATTTTTTTTTCTTAATTCTTCTTCGCAAAGTATTCACGGCTCAGTATTTAATGAGCAAGGTAACCGTCTTCCGTTTTCTTCTGTATTTATAAAAGGAAGTACACAAGGTGTTACGGCAAATAGCGAAGGCAGATTCCATTTCAATTTATCGCCGGGCACTTATACATTAGTTTGTCAACATGTAGGATATACTAAGCAGGAAAAGAAGATCACGTTAGAAAAGAACAATGAGGAAACAATCTTTATTCTTTCTCTGCAAAAATTTCAATTAAAAGAGGTGATTGTAAAAACGGGGGATGAGGATCCTGCCTATGAAATTATCCGGAAGGCAATTAAGAAAAGATCTTTTTATAACAACCAGGTTAAAGCCTTTGAATGCGAGGCATACATTAAAGGTCTGGTTAAATTAAGAAGTTTGCCTGACAGAATATTAGGGCAAAAAGTGCCTGATTCAGATAGAAAAGAAATGCGGCTTGATTCAACAGGGAAAGGGATTATTTTTCTATCAGAGTCAATTACAAAAGTTGCGATGCAGCAACCGGGTAAAATGAAATTGGAAGTGGTCTCAGGAAGGCAAAGCGGCAGCAATGGCTTTGGGTTTAATTTTCCTACATTCATAAGCCTGTATCAGAACAATGTTTCCATGTTCGCTTCCCGTATAAATCCACGGGGATTTATTTCTCCCATTGCAGATAATGCTCTTAATTATTACAAGTATAAATATCTTGGTAGTTTTTTTGAAGATGGAAAAGAGGTAAACGCTATCCGTGTTATTCCGAAAAGAAGTTATGAACCAGTGTTCTCGGGCACATTAAATATAACTGAAGGTGACTGGCGAATTTATAGCTGCGACCTGTTGCTTACAAAATCTTCGCAACTTGAGCTTTTAGATTCACTCCAATTAACCCAAATACATGTGCCCGTAACTCACGATATATGGCGGGTGAAAAACCAGTTGGTACATTTTAATTTTAAACAACTCGGCATTGATGCTACAGGCAATTTTATAAACGTGTATTCCAAATACAATCTTGATCCACGGTTTTCTAAAGATTATTTTAACAGGGTAGTGATAAAGTATGACACTTCTGTAAATAAAAAAACAATTGAATATTGGGATAGCATTCGCCCTGTGCCGCTGGAAACTGAAGAAATAAAAGATTATAAAATAAAAGATAGTATTTACCAGTATGAAAGAGATTCTGTTCTCAGCAAAAACAATATTGATTCGTTAAAGAAACAGCAAGGCTCAATTACGCTTAAGCAAATATTCTGGAGTGATATTGACAGAACGCATTATGCCACAAAGGGAAATTATAATTGGCATTTAGAATCTATCATAAAATCGCTTCAATATAATACTGTAGAAGGATTAGTGGCAAATATTAACGGCAATATTCAAAAATATATTAAGAGTTGGAAAACCAATTTTACGGTTAGTCCAACTATTCGTTATGGCTTCAGCAATAAGATGCTCAACGCAAGGCTTGGCATTAACTTTAGAACAAGAGATTGGAGCATTGATACAAAATTAAGACGTGAAGAATGGAATTTTTCGGGCGGAACAAGAGTAAGCCAATTTAATAAGGAAAGTAATATTTCCATTTTAGGGAATTCTATCGGTACATTATTTTTCGGGGATAATAACTTAAAAATTTATAAAAATACTTTTGGGAATGTTTCCTTTGCGAAGCGTTTTGAAAGTGGGTTCCGTTTTGCAATAGATGCCTTATATGAAGACCGTGTTCCGCTTAACAATACTACTGATTTTGTGATAATTAAAAAGAACAGTTCGAAATTAACTCCTAATTACCCATATTTAATTAGTGCCACGCAATTTAGCAGGCATCAGGCTTTAATAGCATCTGTCGATATAAGTGTAAAGCCCGGGCAACGCTACATTCAATTTCCTCACAGTAAAGTTGCAATTGGTTCAAAGTATCCAACATTTGCATTGAATTTTTCTCATGGCTTCAATAATTTTCTTGGCAGCGATGTTGATTTTGATAAATGGAAATTTACGGTATCTGATGATATTAATTTAAAGCTTGCTGGTGCAATAAAATATATAATTTCGGCAGCCGGGTTTTTTAACAATAAAAGAGTTTATATCCAGGATTATCAATTCTTTAATGGTAATGAATCACAGTTTGCAAAAGAATATATGAATACATTCCAGTTACTCCCATATTATTCTGCATATACAACTGCACCTATTTTTGGAATCCTGAATTTTGAGCATCATTTAAACGGTCTTCTTTCAAATAAAATTCCTTTGTTTAAAAAACTTAACTGGACCTTTTTAAATGGTGCGAATGCTTTTTATGTTGATAATGATAATAATTATACAGAGTTATTTGTAGGGGTAGAGAATATTTTTAAAGTGCTAAGATTTGACGTTGTTGCAGGCACCAGGAACGGGCAAAAAATAAATGTAGACTATCGCGTAGGCTGGGGGGGTAGTATTGGAGTAAGTGTAAATTCGTCCCGTTTCAAGGGTAAAAATGTTGGTTTATAAAAATAAGTTGTTAGATATCGATACGAGATGTGAATAAAATAATCTTCTAATTA
>JBPCQG010000034.1:0-3069 GCA_050998315.1 Chitinophagaceae bacterium | reverse complement strand
CAGACAAAAATGGTGTTCACTTCATTGCATCATACGCTCACAAAATTTATCTACATCGATTTGTGAATAAACACACCTCAAAAAAAGAAAATAATAAAAAAGGCTGCCCCTTTTGAGACAGCCTCTTAAATTAAGATACATTTTTATTTATCCCACCATAATCTATCTGTTAATGAAGTAACAGTTGGGATATTTTTACCATTCTTGCTTCTTTCCCCGGTTGGATATGCCAAACGGCGTATAAAAGTGCTAAGTGCAGCATTTACAGGAAGTGCGAAATCTTTATAAGCATAATCAAACCGGCGGGCATCATTCCATGCTTCGGGGTTAAGGTAAGTGGCAACGTATTTTTCCTTAAAAATCAATGCTCTTGTTAAATTAGCAGCCCCTACAGAGGCAGCAGCTAGATATGCTATTCGTTCCGGATCCGTAGCTGCCACTTGCAGTTTATCCATATTTGCATTAATACCAGCTATAAATGCAGTATATGCCCGTGTTGGGTTGGAAGATAATGCCGCTTCAGCTTCAATGAATTTAAGTTCTGCAAATGTAACAATAAGAATTGGTGCAACATCACTTGTCCATGGAGAACTGATGGCTATATAATTTTCGTCTTTTACTGTATTATTCCCAGGTGGTCTGTTACCTGCTCCATTAACCGTACCTATAAATGGTGGGAATCCTGTAATAGTAACCGGATCAGTAATTTTTCTAATACGGGGATCAAATATCCCAAAGGTTTTACCATTTAAATGATCTACAAATTGTTCTGATAGCCAGCCGCCCAAAGATAAGCTGGCATTATTTCTTGCCACCTGCGCCGATGGGTTTCTGGAGAAAAAAGATGCCATACCTGCATCCTCGCTATTAGATTTATAAGCATTATCTACGGCAGTTAACACAGCACCAGGATTGTAACTGGTAGTCTTACTCACTTTTATCAACATTCTTGCCCTTAATGCATATGCTGTTTTTAGCCAGCTTGTTCTTACACCTTTGTGAATTAAATCATTAGTTATAGACAACTTTATTACAGCATCTGTTCTTGCTAACTGTGCAATTGCAGAATCTAGTAATGTTAATCCCGTTTTGTAAAGCTCCTCCTGGGTATTATATTTAGGTGTAAACACATTAGGATTAAAGGCTTCAGAAAAAGGTGCATCACCCCATAGATCTGTAACTAAACTTAGATGATATGATAATAAAACATTCGCCACACCAATATATTCACTCGAGCCCTGCTGTATTGCCAGATTTTTAAGATCACTGATATCTGCCATAGCAAAATATAAGGCATCCCATGTTCCCGTAAAATCAACTTCCTGGTAAATATCAGTTGAAGCAGCAGCTGATGGATTAGCGATGTATTGTACATAATTAGATGTAGTACTTGCCACATTAAAATTATTAATCCCTGTTTTATGTGTCACAGTACTTAACAAAGATGCTAATGTAGGCGTTGTTACAAGGTTAGGATTATCCTTTAAATCAAAATAATCTTTTTTACAGCTTTGTAAACCTAAAAATCCTGTTGAAAAAAGCAGGAATAAAAATTTATAATTGTTTCGCATAATTTGTTTTTTAGAATCCAACATTAAGGGTAAATAAAAACGAACGGGCAGCCGGGTATGTAAAACCTGAAGAACCATCCACGTTACTGCCACTATCCGCAGAAACAGATTCAGGATCTAAACCATAATATTTGGTATGTAGCCACAAATTATTTCCTGTAACAGATACCGTAACATTTCGAATAAAATTTTTTGGCAACCAGGATACAGGTAAATTATATGCCAGGCTTGCAGAACGCAAACGAATCCAGGATGCATCCTCAACAAAAGGTTCAGAAATAGCACGATAATTCCTACGATAGTAACCTTCACCATAATTAACTCCATCTGGCCCCATAGCCTGGTCTAACCATACCTGCTTTGTATTGGGGGTACCATCCGCAAGAACTCCATCAAACACTTTATATGATCTGCGGTCCGCAGTAAAATCAGCAATACCAAAGGCGGCAAAGAAATTTTTAAGGCGGTTAAATCTTTCCATTCCCCAGCGGGCATCTAAAAGTGCCGAGAGAGTAAATCCTTTATAAGAAAATGTATTACTCAGGCCACCTATCCAATCAGGCTGTGAATTTCCTAATAATTTTTGACTGGAAACTGGTGCTAATACCGGAAATCCATCTGCCCCAATAACCAAAGGGCGGGATTTATCAGTTCTAACAAGATCTGGCTTATCATTACCATAATAACGCAGGTAATGTGTTCCATAAATATTACCATACGCTTCCCCCGGGATAAGTTTCATCGTTACTGGAGAATTTAGATATCCTCCACTTTCACCTCCATAAGGAATTTCAGTAAGACCTTCTTTTATGCTAATAACTTTATTCCTGTTGGCTGAAAAATTCAAATTAACATCCCAGCTAAATTTAGAAGTTTTAACCGGGCTACCTCTGAGTATTAGTTCAATACCTTTATTTCTCATACTGCCGGAATTTACTGCTGCCCGTACAAACCCGGTGGCCGATGATATGTTAACATTAATAATCTGATCTTCACTCAGGGAGCGATATAATGTCAAATCAAAACCTATTCTATTCTTCAGAAAACTCATCTCCAGGCCTCCTTCAATAGTATTGGTAAACTCAGGACGTAATGTGTCTCCCAGGTTAGCGGCCCTGGTAAACCCTAAGGTTCCGGCTGGTAAATTACTATAAGCAGAATAGCCGTTTGATGCACTGTAGGGCAATGCATCTTTGCCTATTTTGGCATAAGAGATTCTGGCTTTACCATAAGATATATATGCCGGTAATTTTAAGTGTTCAGAAAATAAATAGCTTAAGCTTGCAGAAGGATAAAAGAAAGAGTTATATGGTTTAAGAAGTGATGAAGTAATGTCATTTCTCCCGGTAACAGATAAAAAGAGGAAGCTTTTATAATCCAGGGTTGCTTCACCAAAAATACCCATAAGTCTGTATTGACTCATATTATTTTCTGCTGTTAAAGTAGCAGCATTCCTTAAATCAAACCAGTCAAATGTACCAAGCTTAGATCCTAACAC
>JBPCQG010000033.1:0-2952 GCA_050998315.1 Chitinophagaceae bacterium | reverse complement strand
GATGCGGAGTATAAAAACAGGACAGCCCTGGTTATCACGTTTGACCATGGCAGGGGTTTAAATGAGGAATGGACAACCCATGGGAAAACCATAACAGGTGCTGATGAAATTTGGTTTGCCATAATTTCTCCCGGTATATCTGCGAAGGGAGAAATAAAAGCCAGGGTACAATTGTATCAACAACAGTTAGCTCAAACAATGGCTAATCTTTTAGGAAAGGAGTTTAAAGCAAATCACCCTGTAGCAGAAGGGTTGATGAGTGTTTTGAAATGAGTAAAGCTGGCTTTTTTACTTTTATTTATTATGTCATTATAAAACCGCTGTGTCTTCCTGCCTGTGTTCGAAGCAAAAAAATATTTAAATTTGAATATGCAGGCAAATGCATTTAATAATGGTTTTAATTACAAGACCGGTGCTACGGTTGTTACTAAGATCGGTGACAAACCCTGCAAACGGCGCTGAAAAATCTGTTTAACCAAAAGGATACAATCATATTGAACAAGACTAACGCCATGAGAAAAAATATTCTGGTAATTCTTACAGTTTTAGTACCACCGGCACTATATGCACAAAAAAGGGCAGGCAAGAATCGATTCCATGGCCCAGGTTATTCAAACTACCCGGGAAGATACTATGCGTATCAAAACCTGGAATTTAATGAGTTTGGACTAGCAAGAAGTGGTAAAACCTGATACGGCCATACAAATTCTTACGAGTTCCCTTAACCTTGCCAGAAAAATAAATTTCGTTCGCGGCGAAGCGGATGCGTATTATTTCCTTGGACAAGCATGGGCCGCCGGGGAATTGATGAAAAATGGTATTACGGATAATAAAAAACCCTTCCATTGCTGGAAGGGCTACTTATAAATAAATAAGATTTATTATTTCATTTTTAAATCAATAGTATTCGCATCACCGCCACCTATTTCACAGTTAACACTTAGTCTGTCTGCACTAATACCTTCATTGCTGGTAAGGTATGTTCTTATTGCTTCCGTTCTTCTATTGCAAACTGCTTGTGAAGCTTTGGAAGCTGCAGGATACCCAGTGACTGTTATTGTACATATTGGGCTTTCTTTTAATTTGCTTGCTACTGATGCAAGGATTGCTTTTGCATCTGCACTTAAAGTATTTGAATTTCCTCTAAATGAAAGACTTGGCAGATCACCTAAAGAACATGCAGTGGCAGCAGAATCAGCTGCTGCTTTCATCTGTGCACAGCATTCAGGAGGAGGGCATTTGCCTACACCATTAGCATCTACTGGCTGACACTCAGTTGGGGTAATTAATTGCTGATCTTTACAATCAGGTACACCATCACCATCAGTATCTTTAGTAACACCATGTGAATCTACAGGGCAGCCGGCTGGAGTATTTGGTTCTTTGTCAAAAGTATCCGCAACACCGTCACCATCCCCATCAGCATTCGCTAAATTTATTTGAGTCCTTAATACATCTATTTGACTTTCTAAATTACTATTCATGCGGGCAGCAGGATTATCAAACATAAGCTGTGGCTTAGATTTATTTCCTAAAGCAAATTCTAATCCCAGAAAAACATATGAAAATTTATCCTTGTGAAGTTGCTTACCCTGATCCTGAGTGCCATTTCTTGTATCATAATAAGTGTATCCATCAAGATCATCAGTATCCATATAATGTGCACGATATCCCAGGTCAAGATTTAAAGAACGGGAAAGATTGAACTTAAATCCTGCGCCAACTGGAAGAAAGAAGTGATTTATTGCCTCGTTGTTAGTTTGATTGCCAGGTTGGTAACGATGGGGCTGTGAGGTTGTATACGGCCCTCCACCTCCGGGTATAGCCGGAACTCTTGAAACTATTGTAGGTTCGTACCATGCAATACCTCCACCAATTGACACATATGGAATCACCTTACTTCTTGCGCTTAACCAGTTTATATTTCCCAAGGTGAAAACTCCACTTAAACTAATTGCAGCGTGAATCTCCGTTTCAAAAGATTTTACATTTCTGAAATTAGGAAAGGCAACACTGCCATCTGTGAGTTTATTATCCTGGTTACCTTTTAATTTTCCACGAAGAAAATCAAGTTGCATTGCAAGCCAATGAGCAGCCTGATATTTAAGATTAACTCCATACCCTAGGGTAATTTCTGAGTTTGTAAAATCATTTGAGCCTCCAAAAGCTACTGCTGGATATAAAGCCCCACCATTTATACCAATAGACCAGGTTCTGAAAGCTTTCCTACCTGAAAAAGGTTTTATAGAAGTTTCTGAAGATATACCGTCTGAAGGCATTGTGGAAGATGAGGGCATTGTAGAAGTAGCGTCAGTGGTACGTACAGGATTATCCTGAGTAGTACGTACAGGATTATCCTGAGTGGTACGCATAGTAGTATCCTGAGTAATACGCATAGTAGTATCCTGAGGGGTACGCCTGGTTGTATCCTGTGAAAATACAGATGACGTAAGCGCAATAAAAATAACTACTAGAAGACTGCTCTTTTTAAAAATGTTACACATAAAAGATGATTTTGATTAAAAATTGATTAGTAAAAATAAAAGTATTTAGAAAATAATTTAGCAAAATTATGCTTTTTTCTTATTTAAACATAAAAATGAGAAACTAATTATTATTGTAAACTGATAATCGGATTTATTTAAAAGAAATTATCCTCCATCATCCCTGCAATTTTCTTACCAAAAATAATTTTTATGGATTTTTTAAAAATTTATCAAACCACGATAACGTCAATCCTATAGTTTTAAGAGTATAAATTAAAATTTTAAAATCTTTCTAAACATTTGTTATCCATAAAAATTTTAATGGCTGTAGGTAGTTAAAAGAGGCTGTCTCAAAAGGGGCAGCCTTTTTTATTATTTTCTTTTTTTGAGGTGTGTTTATTCACAAATCGATGTAGATAAATTTTGTGAGCGTATGATGCAATGAAGTGAACACCATTTTTGTCTG
>JBPCQG010000029.1:0-3026 GCA_050998315.1 Chitinophagaceae bacterium | reverse complement strand
TAAAGAGAGATCACAACTTCATCAAGAATTTTGTCATCATCTTTTAAATAACCCACATGTAGAGAATGAGAAGATTGTATTGCAATATCTTTTGAAGGAAATAATTTATTAGTAATCTCCATCGCATCGTTACCTGTTAATCTTATCACTCCTATTGCGCCGACGCCGGGTGGTGTTGCCAAAGCAACAATTGTATCATCCCATCCAGAAATATGTATCATATGCAACAAAGATACCTTAGCAGGTACCAAGAAAAAAGCCGCTACAATTGTAACGGCTTTAAATTATTTTAAGTTATTTATTATTGATCCTCGATTTTAAATGTTACAGGCTGCTCACGGTATGCATTCACATGTCGTCCATTTTGCTGAGCAGGTGTCCATCGTGGGCCTTTACGAATTGCATTTTCGGCAACTTCTGCAAGCTTACTACCTTTCATAGTTAATGCCTCCACACTACTTACAGTACCATCTTTTGATACAATAAATCTAACCCGGCAGCTGCCTGATTGCCCGGCATCAGTTAACTCATCAATATTATTTTGAATAGCTTTGGTAACATATCTTGTCCAGGCTCCGTCTCCTCCGGGGAATGATGCTTCTATCTCCACTTTGGTAAACACTTTGTCTTCATCTTCTGCTACAACTTTAGGTGCCTCTATCACTTGGGATTTTTCTTCAACAGGAGGCGCAACAATACCTACATCCTTGGTTCCTTCAACAGTTTTTACATCTACTTTTGCTTCTTCAATTTTTTCGTTTTCCACCGGCGGTTTTACCACTTCCTCATCTTTCACAATTTTAGGAGGAGTAAATTGAATAGTTTGTATGGGTGGAGGTGGCGGTAATTTTGGGGGCGGCGGCGGCGGTGGCGGCGGTTTCTCCTCTTTCTGAACCTGTTCTAAAGAAAGGTCTTTTACTTCCAGGGGCGCTGTAGTACTGTCTTCAATTTTTTTTGCAATAACAGTTCCTACAAATATCAGTATAAAAATAGAGGCTGTTATAAGTAAGGCCTTGCCTATTCTTTTGTTATAGGTTTTGCGTAGCTCATAAGCACCGTATTCTTTGTTTTTTCCTTCAAACAGGATATCAAGAATATCAGCACTTAATATTTTATTAGTTTCCATTTTTACTCTTTTTAATTAGACACATAAAATGAAATAATCCATAAATTATTTTATACCGCCAGCCTGTTCTGTCATCTGTATCAGTTTGTATTCGTCATCGCTTGGGTCAACCATAGCATATCTTTTTATGTCATTAATTGCCATTTCATCAAGGATATCTACAGCATTTTTATAGGTAGCATCCTTATCAGGTTTTATTGTTATAAAAAAATCATCTACAGGAGTGTTTTTCCTCTTCTCTAAAATAATTCCCCTGATATCTTTATAACCAGTAGTTTGCAGCTTGGTTGGATCGTTACCAAAGTAATAATATATAACATCACCCTTACCCATCATAATGGTTAATGCTCCTGATTCTTTAACCTTGTTTAACTCATCAGGCTTATCAGTATCTTTTGGCATAGCGAGGTTCATAGCCGTTGGTTGAGCCATTGTAGTAGTAAAAATGAAAAAGGTGATCAGAAGAAATCCAAGATCAACCATAGGGGTAAGATCAACCCTGGTAGAAAGCTTTTTACCTTTTTTTACACCCGGCCCTTTTTTATGCCCGCCACCTTTCACTTCCATTTCTGCCATTGTAGTAAGATTTAAGTTTTAAAAAAATTATGCACTTTTACGTTATTCGGTTTTTCCATCACCTGCCAGCGCCTTCTTTTCAAGTTCGCTTCCTTCCGGTATACCTTCCGGATTGGTGACTAACTGGTATTTAAACACCTCATTCTTTTTAAAAGAATTTATTACATCCCTGAATACAGCGTATTTGGAATTGTTATCACCCTTTATTAAAAAGCTTACCTTCCTGCCCTTATATACGTTTACGGCCGCGTTTATCCATGCCTGCAATTCATTATTCGTGCTATCAGTAGGAACACCGGTTAGTGTTACTTTATGCAAATCTTCAGGTTTTACCCTGATAAATTGTGCTAACTGATTTAAAGGCGTACCTACAAAAAGTGATTGCTTAAAATACTTTTTATCTTCAGCGCTTAAATTAAGGCTCCTGGATGTTGATAATTCCTCAATTACATCACCTCTCATTTCATCACTCATTTGTATAAATACTTTTCCCTCTTTATTTATGGAAACCATGAAGGCATCATTTTCAGGAGCGGCCTTGGATGCTACTGAACTTGGGGGAGTAACCTCTACAGCTTCGGCAGGCTTAAATTTTGTTGCTAATATAAAAAATGCTAACAACAGGAAAGCTACATCGCACATTGCAGTCATATCAATGTTGGTATTTCCCCTTTTTATTTTGGCTCTTCCCATTACTTTATTTTTTTTTAGTTAGATACAAACTTTAAATAATTCCATACTTAAAAATGAATTATTTATACAAGGAAGCAAAACTTTGTGTTAATGTAAAGCCCGATTCGTCTATACCATAAGTAATGCTGTCAATTTTAGTTGTAAACACATTATAGGTAATGATCGCAAAGGCAGATGTACCGATACCCAGTGCGGTATTATACAAGGCCTCGGAAATACCTTTTGATAATTCTCTTGCTGCTTCTCCTCCACCGGATTCACCAAGGTTACTAAATGAACGTATCATACCAATTACCGTTCCCAGCAATCCCAATAATGTTGCAACAGATGCAATGGTAGATAAGAAGACTAGATTCTTTTCAAGCATAGGTAATTCGAGAGCTGTTGCTTCTTCAACTTCCTTTTGTATGGCTAAGACTTTTTGCTCCGTATTTAGCTCACCTGCAGTTATCATTTCTTTGTATTTACGAAGTCCTGCCTTCATTACATTACCTACTGAACCTTTTTGCCTGTCACACTCTGCAAGAGCTGCATCAACATTTTTATTGGCCAGATTATATTGAACCTTCCTGATAAAATCAGCAATAGACCCGCGACCTGATGCTTTGAGAACAGTTAACAATCTTTCGAT
>JBPCQG010000478.1:0-2814 GCA_050998315.1 Chitinophagaceae bacterium | reverse complement strand
CTTTACTACCAGCGAAGAAGTAATTACCCAACATACTTATGAGCTTGAAGTAATTGTTCATTGTCTTGAAAAACTGGGGCAGCAGCATATTAAGAAAACTCAGAAAGGCAGTTACTACCTGTGATTTAATAAACCTGTGAAAAACAGCCCACAGGAAAAACGACTCAACGATATAAAAAAGACAAAGGCTGGTATTATGAATATTGAAGAAGCCGGTTATTTAGAGGAGTTAGAGGGCAAATTGGAAAAAGATGCATACAGCAAGTTTTCTGTTTTTGCTGCAACTCTTTAAAAATATTGATTCAATGAAAATAGCCTCCTGTACCGGAGGCTTTTTTCTTCCAGGGAGCTTAATTTTCTTTAATATTTCGAATGAATAACCAAAACAACGATACTAAACAATTACCAAAAGATTGGAAGTGGGTTAAATTAGGAGACGTGTGTGAAAAAATGTCTAATGGTGCAAACGCAAAACAATCTGATGATAAAATAGGGTTTCCGATTTCAAGGATAGAAACTATTTGGAATGAAACTATTGATTTAAACAGGGTCAAATACATTTCAGAAAATGATACTGCATTCGTTGAAAAGTATTCTTTAAAGAAAAATGATATTTTATTCAGTCATATAAACAGTGATATTCATTTAGGCAAGACTGCAATTTATAAAAATCAAACCAAAACACTTATCCATGGAATTAATCTTTTGTTGATAAGATTGAGCGAAGATGTAGTACCTGATTTTTTTAATTATCAATTCAAGTTCAAAAGAAGAAAAGGTGAATTTATTAGTATTGCTCAGAAATCTGTAAACCAATCTTCAATTAACCAACCTAAGTTGAAGAGTATAGATTTTGTTCTTCCACCCAAACCCACCCAACAAGCCATTGTTTCCAAAATAGAAGAACTCTTTAGTGAGTTAGACAAAGGCATAGAAAACCTGCACACCGCCCAACAGCAACTAAAAACCTACCGGCAGTCTGTATTAAAATGGGCATTTGAGGGAAAGAAAATTAAGCCGATTCAGTTTTCAGAAATTGTAACATCCTATCAGAATGGGATTTCAAAAAGAAATTCGACCGATGGAAAACCTTATAAGGTTTTATGATTAGCTGATATCAAGGAGGGAGAAATTCAATCAAAAGAACCAAGGGAAATAAAATTAGTCAATGCGGAAATAGAAAAATACAAACTTGATGATAACGACATTATTGCAATAAGAGTAAATGGAAGTAAAGAGCTAGTCGGACGATTTGTTTTGGTAAATACAAAAGATGAGTGGGCTTTTTGTGACCATTTTATACGCATTCGATTGGATAAAAAAAGAGTATTGCCTAAACTAATTAAATACTATGCTGAAAGCAGAGCTGTTAGAAGATTTATTGAACTAAATATGGTTTCAAGTGCTGGGCAGAATACAATAAGTCAAACGACGTTGTCATCGATTGAAGTTTCACTTCCTCCAATTGAAGAACAACACAATATCGTTCAGGCCATCGAAAGCCGCCTCAGCGTAGCCGATAAAATGGAAGAAAGCATAACCCAAAGCCTGCAACAGGCAGATGTAAGCGTCCCCTTTTTTCGGTCAGTTCTAAATTAGACTTTTCTAAGTTCATCACATGTTTTTTAAATATTTTATCCACTAAACGGCTCCCTTCAATTTATGGATGATTTACGGTCGCCGTTTGTGGATAAAGCATCAGTTTGTTTTTCAACATTTGTTCTTTGTTCTGCGTATTTTATTGGTGACAGGTACCCAAGTGATTTATGAGGACGTTCATGATTGTAATCATACCTCCATTCCTCTGTCATTATTCTAACTTCTGCCAGGCTATAAAATAACCAGGTATTCAACAGTTCTCTTCTTATGCTTCCATTCTTTCTTTCAATGTAAGCGTTTTGCATTGGCTTACCGGGTTGTATAAATTGCAGGATGATGTTGTTTTCACTGCACCATTGCTGTAAGGTATGGCTGATAAATTCCGGGCCATTATCTACCCGTATTATCGAAGGCTTACTGCGCTCACTAATTACTTTGCATAACACTCTTTGTACCCGTAAGGAAGGCAAGGAGGTATCCACCTCAATGGCTAATGATTCCCTGTTATAATCATCCAGTACATTGAACAATCTAAATTTTCTGCCATCTGTTAATGCATCACTCATAAAGTCTATACTCCATGTTTGATTAGGTGCTGTGGGTATTACAAGGGGTTGCTTAATTCTGTCGGGCAGGCGTCTCTTTGCCCTGCGGCGTACATTAAGTTTCATCTCCCTGTAAATGCGGCGTACCCGTTTATGATTCCATATCTCTCCCCGGTTACGGAACCGGTGAAAGCTTTGCCAAAAACCAATGGAAGGACGTTTATCCACCATATGAGTTAAAGCCTCCTGGATGATGCTGTCATCTTTGGGCTTCCTCTTATATTGATAACTACTACGTGGCAGTTGCACTATTTTGCAAGCCTTACTGGTACTGCACTGTTGTTCCTCAATGAGGGAATCAACAGCTTCTCTTTTGTCAGCAGGCTTTACCACTTTTTTTCAAGCAAAGATTTGATGCAGTGGTTTTCGTAAGTAAGTTCAGCAACAATCTTCTTGTACTGGTTTAGCTCGGATTCCATGTCCTTCATCTTTTTCACATCTGTGACTTCCATGCCTCCATACTTTGCTTTCCAGTTATAAAAGGTTGCCTTATGAATACCCAACTCACGGCATATTTCTGTAACAGGTATACCACTTTCCTGTTTCTTGATTGAAGACACAATCTGTGTCTCGGTAAATTTTGTTTTTTGCATAATTGACAGTTTTAAAA
>JBPCQG010000473.1:0-6630 GCA_050998315.1 Chitinophagaceae bacterium | reverse complement strand
GTACCTGTATTATGCTATCATCACATCAGGAATTTTAGGGCAGGCGGAAAATTAAAAGAATATGAAGTAACGCCGGCAGCATTTGCTGAGCAAATGAAAGCGCTTTATGATAGTGGCTATAAAACTATTACGCCTGATGAACTATATGAGTATTTAGTACATGGCGCTGTACTTCCGCAAAATCCTGTTATGATAACTTTTGATGATAATGACAAAGAGCAATACACTATTGGGGCAACTGAAATGAACAAATATGAATTTAAAGGGGTGTATTTTATTATGACCATTTCTATCAATCGTAGGAGATATATGAGTGCAGAACAATTAAAACAATTATCCAGCGAAGGACATTTTATTGAAGGACATACATGGGATCATCAAATGGTTACAAAATACCAACCTGCAGATTGGGATACACAATTAGTAATGCCGCAAAAAAGACTGGAAGCAGTAACCGGGAAGCCTGTGAAATATTTTGCTTATCCTTTTGGATTGTGGAATAAGGAAGCTATTCCGCAATTAAAAGATCGTGGATATAAGCTGGCATTTATTTTATCAACTAAGAGAGACTCAACCGAACCTTTATACACTATTCGCCGAATGATTGTGCCGGGGCAATGGTCTGCACAAGGAATGATTAAAGCAATGAAAAAAACCTTTCATTTAAAGTAGTACATGACATTTTATCGGATTCAATATGAGATTTGAAACGTTAAATGCTCACATTTGCTGTCTGCCGTTTCATGATTAATAAAACAGTAAATTATAATAGCATACAATGCCTAATTTTATTAAAAAAATATAATGAAATCATTAATAATAATAATTAGCTGTTGCATTTTTTTCTACGGCTGTAAATCCCAAAGCAATAAACTTTTTGCAAAAAAAAACAATGATAATAACACTTTATTGTGGCAGGTTAGCGGTAAAGATCTAAAAAATCCAAGTTATATTTTCGGGACTTTTCATTTATTATGTAAAGATGATATTAAGTTTAGCGAGCAATTAAAAAAATCATTAAGCTATGCTGATAAAGTATACATGGAAATGGATATGGACGATCCGTCAACAATGCTAAGCGGATTATTATACATGAATATGAAAGACGGTAAAAAATTAAAGGACCTGTATACAGTTGATGAATACAAAAAAATAGAAAGTTATTTTAGTGATTCACTCAGCATGCCGATGATGATGTTTCAAAGGATAAAGCCTTATTTTTTAGTTGCGATGCTTTATCCAAAAATGATGAATTGCAAAACCGTTTCAGGTGTAGAAGAAGAACTTATGAAGATTTCAAAAGAAAATAAAAAAGAGATAAAAGGATTGGAAACAATGCAATTCCAGGCATCTGTGTTTGATAGTATTCCGTACGAATGGCAGGCTAAAGAATTGCTGAAGAACATTGATAGCTTTTCAGTTTATAAAAAAGAGTTTGATACTATGGTATTGGAATATAAAAATCAACAATTGTCTGCTATGGAAAAATTACTTGCCAATAGTGAATTCGGCTCAGACAAAAAATATGAAGAAATTCTTTTAACCAATAGAAATAAAAATTGGGTTACTCAACTAAAAAGTATCATGAAGAAAGAGAGTGTTTTTGTTGCTGTTGGGGCAGGACACCTGGTAGGAGAGAAGGGCTTACTAAATCTGTTACTAAAAGAAGGCTATACAGTAGAGCCATTGGCTAATAAATAAAAATAAATCGTATGGGCTGTCATAAATGAACATGTGGTGTTTGCATACGTTCGTAAACAAAAGATCACCCAACAGGCAAATATTATTTTCATATAAAACTTTTCATAACCTATAAGGAAGTTACAATTCTGGAGTAAAAAAAAACCATTCGCCAATGCAAATGGTAAGATTCTTTAATAAAAGATTCGACTTATAGTTTTACAATTTCTACTCTCCCTGTTTTTTACTTTACCTTCTTCAGTTGTATAATCCGTTAACGGTTTTTCCTGTCCCCAGCTTTTGGACGATAATCTTGTTTCATCAATTCCTCTTAAATTTAATGCATTCAGTACATCCCTTAGCCCTGTTTTCTGAAAGTTTTGTTTGCAGTGGGCAAGCTACTAGTTAATTAATACAATTTATTTTCACTATAAAAATAATCCCCACTGCAAAACACCTGACTAATCAGCGGCTAGATAATAATATTGATCAAATTAAAACTGCTCAAGTTTACTAAAAAAAAAATCTCCTTCAATTCGTGCATTCTCATCGCTGTCACTGCCATGAACAGCATTTTCACCAACCGAAGCTGCATATAATTTTCGTATTGTTCCTTCATCTGCCTGAGCAGGATTTGTTGCACCGATTAATTTTCTAAAATCTAATACAGCATTTTCTTTTTCTAGTATGGCTGCGGTAATAGGGCCACGGCTCATAAATTCAACCAGCTCACTATAAAAAGGTCTTTCTTTATGAACTGCATAAAATTCACCAGCTTTTTCTTTTGAAAGATGTATCATTTTCATCGCGGCAATGCGAAACCCCGCTTTGTTAATGATCTGTAGAATATCACCGGAATGTCCTTTCTCAGTTGCATCGGGCTTTATCATTGTAAATGTTCTGTTAGTCAACGCTTTTATTTTTTGAGCCGCAAAGCTAATACAGAATTAAGGCAGGTTGCAAATTATTTTTTTGTTTTAATCATTTTCCATTTTATAATTGCTTGTCTTATAGTGGCTATAACCTGCTGGTCTTTAGTAATTGACCAATCAAATACTTTATAACTGGTTGTATTATCATTTGAATTATTAAAGAATATAACCGCTTTTACTACAGGGTATTTGAAGGGCAAAGAGTCTAATGCTTCTTTATACCATTTGATACGATCACCACCCACTTCGAGTGAACCGAACTCTGATATCATCATTGGTTTTTCATAATGAGAAACTGTGGTATAGAACCCCCTGATAATTTCATCGAACGACCACCATTTGCTCCAGGTTTCTACTGTTCCATAATTTAATGCCCCAATACCTATCCAGTCTACATAATCATTACCGGGATAATATTGTTCATAAGTTAAGTAAGCAGGATGTGGCGACCATATCCATATTACATTATTAGCACCGATCTTCCTGAAACGATCAGTGATATGTTTCCACGCTGCAATATAATCTTGAGGCTTGTTGTATTGCGGTCCCCATGGATAGCGGTAGGGGTCGTTCATTTCATGTCCAAACCTTAAAAAAATGGGGGCATTAAAATCTCTTGCATCGATAGCCCAACTATCAATATAGCCATCATATTTTCCATTAGCTACCGCTTTCATTCCACCTCTGTTTACATTATCCAGTGAAGGGTTAACAGGATATTTTTCTGTATCAAAATCATTAAGCCAGGGTTCCCAGGTTATCATTGGTATTGAGCCGAGGTCATAAATTGCCTGCGCTCTTAATAAGGGAAATACCTGTTCTTTTTTACTCCCCCACGCAGTATAAAGCTGTATGATGGGTAAATTAGTTTTTAATGAATCTTCAAGAGCTACAATACTTTCATAAGACTCTGCAGTATTATTATCATATGCTCCTAAAAAAATTGTATCAGGATAATTTATAAGAACCTTATTGTTCCGGTATCTGTCAAACCATTTTAAAGATGCCGATCTCATTTCACGAATATTACCGCCAACCATTTTCTTTTCAAATTTTGCAACACTATTATCCATAATGCGTGCAAGATCTTCCAGAGGGCCTTTGCTTTTATCGCCAATAAAAAGAAATAAAACAAAGATCAGAATTGCAAAGCTTACTACTACTAAAAAAGCTGAAGTTCTTTTAACCACTTTTTTCATACGGCTTTTTATATTAATTTTTTAGTTTTATTATTATTAAGGTCGACATTTATCCACGGATCTTCCTGTTTTATTTTTTGTGATTGCCATGCAGCGTATATTCCTCCCAGCACCATAAAAAAAGCAATTGCAGCGAAAGCCACCATGCCCCATATATCTCCGCTGGTAAGAGAAAGCTTTGCTTCTGCAGTAAAATATTTTCTTTGAATAATAACACCTGTTACGGTTATAAGGAAAAGAAAAAAATGAAAAATTAATGGACGGCTAAATCGTGTAAAACCTTTAGCAGCCTGTGTTGCTGTAGGAATGTAAGGTATGTCCGCATCTTTCAGCGATAATATAAATCCTCTTAAAAAAACCGGCCAGCATGCAAATTTTAATATCATTCCTCTCCAGTGCAATCCTCTTTCTTTTTCAGGATGACACGTCCATTGCTGTACATATAAATAAATGATCAATCCCATCAAACCAACCGGCAGCCAGTTAAGTAAAAATTCAATAAAGTCCATATTTGCCGGCAACCACCCAAACAAAAAGAAGAGGTAGGGGATAAGTAAAAATAAAAACATAGTAACACCTGAGAAATAATATGTTCCAATTGTGAGATAAGACATACGCTGCCAAAAAGAAAGATTCTTCCACAAGCGTGGCACTTCAGCAAATAAAACTTCATGAACTCCACGTGCCCATTTAAGTTGTTGTTTACAAAATGAGCCAAGATCTTCCGGCACTAAACCACGGCTTACAATAACAGGGGTATAAATTGATCTCCATCCTGCTGCATGAATACGGATAGCTGTTATCAGGTCTTCAGCAAGTCCAATACCATGCCCACCAATACTGTTTAAAGCGTTTCGCCTGAAAGTACAGTTTGCCCCTATTGCCACAGCACAATTACGACCATGCATACCCATTTGGGTGGGACCATAAAATCCATACGTTTGTTCAGCAGCACCCTTTGCAGTAAATGATTTGTATTGATTATAATAAGCCTGCGACACCTGCACATAACCTACTTTATCATCCCTGAAATAACCCAATACTTCATCAAAAAAATTAGCAAAGGGAATATGATCAGGATCGAGAACCAAAATAAAATCTTCAGTAGTTTTTTGTAAAGCAGCATTTATCTTGCCCGCTTTTGCACCGGGCAAACCAATTAATTCCAGCCAGACAGCGCTATTTTTTTCAGCTACTTCTTTAAATCGTGCATCTTTAGTATCATCAAGTAAGTAAGTGGTATGCGGGTAAGTAATACATGCACATGCAGCTAATGTTTTTTCAAACATACTCAGCGGTTCGCCGGGAGAACTCGTAGTAAAAATGGCAACGCTTAAATTTTGTTCAGCTTCTTTTTTTTGAGGCTTACTTATTTGTAAATAAGATATCCATAGAATAATCATCCTTACTATTCCCCACCAAAAAATAAAGGTTAATGCCAGGAATAAAGGAAAAGATGCTACATGCTCTGCCTTAAACCACCAGTTAAAAAGACGAAGAATACTGATACACCCGGCAAGCACCAGGATAGCTAATATCATTTTTTTTATTGTACCTGATGGAGCAGCTTCACGGAATGTCCACAAATCAGATCTACTATTTCTTTTCATTGATAAAAGCGTATTTCAATTGAATTGCTCCCTGGTTAACGGTGTAAAATAAAAGTTTAGTGTATCCATACAAGCCGCTTAGTGTTATTTGGTCAGACAGATGTAGAAGAAGTTCATTCTGGAAATCAACAGGGGTATAAGATTGCCTGGTGTAAGTTTTATTTATAGAATAAGTAGTCTGATTCTTATTAAGAGTAAGATCAGGATTATCAGCAGAGGCAGCAACACCAATATTGAGCTTTGAAGAAAAATTTACCTTATCTGATAATTTAATTCCAACTGAAGCAAGCAAAGAATGTATGGATTGATTGTTTGGTGTAAAATATGGATTGTAATATCCCTCAACAGGATTGCCCACTGCTGTTGTCTGAACAACACTATTTAAAGGCTTTATAGATGTAAAAGTATTTTTATCAGCATTGGAATGATTAAATGCATATCCTCCTTTTAATGTAAAATTATTCTTATTGATAATGGGTGCTAACACCCACAGGTATACGGTTTGAATTTTATTATCATCTTCAAATTTTTGAATTTCATATGCTGCTCTTCCAAGCCAATTATTTGCTTTGTTTAAATTAAGAGCAACTCCTGAAAACTTTTGCATTACCGGTATACGTACACTCGTACTTGAATATTGATATGGTCTCTCTGCCGTGCTTGCTTCTAAAGAAATGAAATTGGAAACTTTTTGAGAAATAATAAAATTATAAGTAAGCCTGGATTCATTATCATCTGTATGATGCTTAAAGATTCCTGCAGTAGTATTTAAAGCAAATCCTGAATTTCCAAAACTGATTTTATTTCCTAACTGTATCCAAAAAGAATTAAACACGCTGTCAGGCAAAGTAAAATGGTTATAAAATACCTGAAGCTTAGGATTTAAAATCCACGATTTATACCAGCCGGCTTCTATTTGTGCACCGGTTGATTTTAATGGCTGATCATCTGAAGTATAAATTCCACCTAACTTTACATATGGTGCTGTAGCATTATTAATTTCATTAAGAATACTTAATGCAGTTGGATTATCAGGGTATGGTTTTAAAATATCCTGTATTCTTTCTTTTGCAATTTGATTGTGACCACTCCAATAATTAAGACGGGCCAATAAAATATTTACTTCTGCATTACCCGGATCATGCAATTTGTAATCTTCCAGTAATACCTGCGAGTGTGAAAGTTTACCTGTTTCAAATAACATTCGTC
>JBPCQG010000205.1:0-15804 GCA_050998315.1 Chitinophagaceae bacterium | reverse complement strand
ATACCGAATGCTTCAAGTAGATCATCTGGAATGATAGAATTAACAAAAGTAGCTGAATCAACAAATATCGGTTTATGAAGTTTGCCTATTAGAGTGATTACATCAACATAATTTACTTCAATTCCAGAGCGGTTTGTTAATGTGGTAGTATCTATCAATGTATTTACATCTACCAGTTTTTGAGTTGAATCCATTTGGTTAAGTACAGAATCCGTTAATTCCGCTTTCGCAATATTTGGATGGTATGTTATATCTATAAAATTCATTAAGACACCTAAGTAGGTTTTTTTATATTTAGCATCTTCATAGATTGAAAAAAGTAAAAAGTTATTTTTCTTATGAAGATAATGCGTATCCTTACCCAATAAGCCAGTGTACTCTTTAAAGTCCGTATAACTTGGATTCAGAATAATAATAATGATAACTACTACAATAATAATCCTCCATACATTTTTCATATTTGGAAACATAAATTATGTTTATTTCAGATAAGTAAATGTAATTATTACCTTTGGCTAAAATGTCCAAAAGCACAAAAAAAATCAAAAAACTACTAGTAAAGGAAAAGCCTCTAAAGCTAAATATGTCCTTTGAAGATGCTATTAAATTAGCTGTTGTTACTCCGATTAAAAAAAGCAAAATAAAGGAAAAGGGGTAAATAGTTTCAGAGCGCAAAGTATATGATAAAGAATTAAATAAACCGCCTAATTTTTTTAGTAGAAAAATCAAAAAGCCAATATATATTGGCTTTTTTAATATTACATTTGTAATAAGGTCTGAGCGAAAACGGTTTACATAGTTACTATGGAGTAGATGTCCAAAATCGTAAACCTCACGACGGGCTATTTAAAAACCGTCTTTTTGCTCTTACTGAATAAACATTTAGGTCGTCAAGCCTTTTTTGTTTTCCTCCCATATCACAGTGGGAGGTTTTTATTTGAATTTAGGTTGCGTCAATACAACTGCAATATAGTACGTGTTGTACTACAAAACAAAGGTACAACAAAAAATATTTTCTGTTGTACTCTGCAAAAATGTCAAAAAACTATAACCGTTATATACTTGTCCCTTATTAGTTATTAATTACTTATGATGGGTGATATAAGAATAAGAATGTTTGAATATTCTGCAGGTTATATTGCCAGCCACTGGTGTAATAAGGGGCATGTTATTTATTGCATTAAAGGCAAAATGAAAACCGAATTAAAGGGTGGAAGAAAAATGAAGCTGGAAAAAGGAATGACCTATCATGTTGGTGATGACAGCGAGGCTCACCGATCTTCTACTAAAAAAGGTTGCAGACTTTTTATTGTGGATTAGGCGACGCAGGCAAAGGATCTCCAATTGGGGTATGATCTGCAGCACCGAGTTTCTCCAGCTTTTCAGCAGCATCTTTATGCGTTAATATTTTTATCAGCTGAATAATTGCAGTAAGTGTAAATATTCCACCAATCACATAATTTAAAATATTCTGATTGGTATTCATTTTTTCAACTATCCATTTTCCTCCAAAAATAAAAACTGAATTGCCCATCAATGTCCCTAAACCTATGCCAATGATGTACAAATTATAATTTGTGTTGTTAGGTTGTAAAATTTTCTTGGTAAATAAAACTGTGCTCCACCCAAACCAAAAAGGTATTTGCATCGGGCTAATAGCGCTTAATGAAATTCCCAATAAAAAGCGGTGCATATCAGGCAGGTTATTTTCCACATGTTGCCCTGTTTGATCGTGTTTTATTGCAGTCATAAAACTTCCGATGGCTAAAGCAACAACAATAAACAACGTTATCCACTCAAGCCATTGAAATAATTTTTTTTGTTTGCGTATCCAGTTAACACCAACCAGGGAAATACGTACATAGATCATCTCAGTTAATAAAGAACCGAAGGAAAAATAGATGGCATTTTTAATTCCTTCCTCCACGCCTATCTTCATGGCAAGTACGTTGAGCGTACCTAATGGCAAAGAGCCAAGAAAGCTTACCATCATACCCCAGAAAAAAACACGGGCCAGTTTCATATTGAAAACTAAATTAGGTTTTCTTGGCTAAAACGGAGAGCGAAACTTTTACCGCATTACTGAGTACAGAGCTATTTTTACCTACACCAAAATCTAAACGGTTAATGGTGAAGCCGCCAACAAACAAATAATCATTCGCTTTCGCGGTGGCAGTAAAAGGGAATTCAATTGGTTTTGTAATTCCATGCATAGTGAGTGTTCCTTTAAAATAATACCATCCTGAAGCGGATTTAAGTGTTCGTCCAATTTTGGTAGATTTTAATATAATCCCGGGATATTTTTCGGCATCAAAATATTCCTTACCTTTTAAATGACCATCCCGCTTTTCATTATCTGTATCGATTGTATTTATATTAACAGAAACATTAAAACTGCTGGCAGCAATATTGCCGGGTACAAAATTTATATCGCCCCCTAACCCTGAAACATCACCACCGGTATTTATTCCAAAGTTTTTAATTACAAAATGAACTTTACTCTCTGCATCAGCAGGTTTATATTTTTGCGATACAGCGACAAATGAAAATATCAAAAAGGAGAGACTTAATATAAATCGTGTCATGATCTTTTATTTCAAATGGGTACTAGCCTGGTGGTTTTTTTCAATCGTGAAACGCCAAAGGTGAGAATTTCACGTCTCATATTTCATGAATATACTGTTGTCAAATAAATTTATCAGCCTGCTTCATAATTCTGTAATGCTTTTTTGTTGCGGTTAAAAACTGTAATCCTTTCATAAGCGGCCAATATTTAACCCCTTGCTTATAATTGTACCTGCTTATTTGATAAAGAGCTTCCCAATGCATTAATATCTCTTTATAAGCGCCCCTCAATGTATAGCCGGTATCATAAAAGTGATTCGGCTCAGCTCCGCATCCATTGTATTCCAGGATTGAAAAATTCCTTTCCTGTTTCAAGTCTTCAACAGATGTACACATGATATCGTAACGTCCATAAAAAAAATCATTCAGCCTGATACTTATCTTATCAAAGATGCTTACCAGCCTGTCATCAATTTCATGTTGTAAATTAATAAATTGAGCGCCGCGGTTATGATTTGCCGCATAACTTAACATATATTTTTCACCAGGCAATAACACCTTATTAAAGTTTGAAGTATGCTTAATTTGTAATTCCGCTTCTCTTTTATAAGCCTTGGAATGTTGTTTAATAAGTTGCTGCAGTGTTTGTTTTCCATCTCCCATTACCTGCAATGGAATCTTATGAAGAAACCCTGTAACAATACCTTTGGATTGATGAGGAAGGCGATAATAAAATACACTCACTTCCATGGGGTATGTTATCATCTCCTGTACAATATATTCAGTTGGAACTTTGGCGTGGTAATTTTTTAGCTGCTCTTCTGTATCAAGTTTTCTAAATAATATTCCTTGCCCTCCTACTTCCGGCTTTACAATTAATGGAAAACTAATTTTGTATTCAGGCAGCTTTTTTTTTACAATTTCAAAATCACTTGCTGGCAGCACATTAAATGTTGCAGGCGAAAACTCCTGTGGAAGCAAATCATGCATTTCCTGTTTTGGCTCCCCTTCCATACCACCAAAAGTGAGTTTAGGATTACTTGGTGTAAAAAACCAGACTGAACCCGAACGGATGATATACCACAGCCATACAGGGGAAATTGGTGCATACAGTATTTTAAATGGCCAATGCTCCCAATCAAATAATCGTTTAAAAAATCGCTTCACTTAAATTTTTACAGATGGCAAAAATAAGTTTTAAAAATCGGTAAGATATTAAAGATGTATTGTTATAGGATTTGAAAAGATGTGGATAATGAAAATTTTAAAAGGACATATATTATCTATTTCGTTATTATAAACCATTTTTATTTTATAGAAGAAGATTCTTACATCTTATAGTTGATAACAAAATTCTTTCATGTATTTTAGCCAAAACATTTACTATGAAAAAAATATTGCTGATCTCTGTTGTGTTGTTTACTGGTGCACAAACATTTTCATTTGCGCCAGGAAACGCAGCAAAAGCAAACACCGTTTATTCCGTTCCCGGCAATATGAATGCTATGGCTTTGAAGGAATTTTTAAAACTTACTCCAAAAGAATATCAGAAGCTTACAGGAAAGAAAATGACCTTTAAACAAAAGCTTGCTTTTGCAATTTTGAAATTGAAATTAAAAAAGCAATTGCCGGATGATAAAACCGCAGCCCACAAGACTGATATAGGATTATTATCATTGATCTTTGGAGGATCAGCTTTCGTTCTGGCTCTTATTCCTTATGTAGGTCTTGTAAGCATTCTCCTGGCATTAGCTGCAATTGTATTGGGCATTATCGGGCTCGGCAGAAAAAAAGGTGATACAAAATCTATTATAGGACTGGTGCTTGGCGGAGCCTTTCTTTTACTTTTTATAGTGCTATTAGCTACATTTTCGTTTTATTAATATAAATGATGGTTGTTCCAACAATGGCAGAAATGATGGCTAACAATGAAACCCCCGAAGTTTTATTCTGGGTTGGTTGTGCCGGTAGCTTTGACCAAAGAGCTCAAAAAATTACAAAAGCATTTGCTACCATTTTACATAAGGTTGGAGTTAAATATGCCATTCTTGGTAAAGAAGAAATGTGCACAGGTGACCCTGCCCGGCGTGCCGGAAATGAATTTATGTTTCAGATGATGGCATACCAAAATATCCAGGTATTAAATGGATATGGGATTAAAAAGATTGTAACTGCATGTCCGCATTGCTTTAATATTTTAAAGAATGAATATCCTGAATTGGGAGGGAATTATGAAGTGATACATCATGCAACATTTTTACAACAACTAATTGATGATGGAAAGATTAAAATGAATGAAGGCGGTTCATTTAAAGGCAAGAAGATTACTTACCACGACAGTTGTTATTTAGGAAGAGCCAATAATATTTACGAGGCACCAAGAAAAGTTTTAGAAGCATTAGATGTGGAACTTATAGAAATGAAACGCTGCAGAAGTAACGGCTTATGCTGCGGGGCAGGTGGCGCTCAAATGTTTAAAGAAGAAGAGAAAGGTGATGTAAGAATTAATACTGAAAGAACACGTGAGGCTCTTGAAACCGGTGCTGAAGTTATTGCCTCCAATTGTCCCTTTTGCATGACTATGCTTACCGATGGCGTGAAAGTAAATGAAAAAGAAGAGCAGGTAAAAGTGTTGGATATTGCCGAGATGATAGCGGCTTCGATGATCTAAATTCAACGCAGTACCTTTGCTATATGAATCTCCATTTCCAAAATTTAATCCCTCAAAATTTTAATGATAATTCACGGGTTTGGATATACCAATGCAACAGGCTGTTTACTTTAAGCGAAGCTCTGGAGATAGAAGAATTGCTGGAGAACTTTACCAAAGGCTGGCAAAGCCATGGCGCTAAAGTAACAGGGTATGCAAATTTATTTTTTGGGCAGTTTATTATTTTAATGGCAGATGAAAGCGCAACCGGGGTTAGCGGATGCAGTACTGATAGTTCAGTACGATTGATAAAAAATATTGAACAGGATTACAATGTAAATTTATTTAACAGGCAAATGCTGGCTTTTGTTGTAAAAGAAAGAATTCAGTTGCTCCCGATGGAGCAATTAAATTATGCTATTGAGAACGAATTTATAAATGCAGATACACTTTATTTTAATAATACAGTTCAAACAAAACAAGAACTATTAAATAACTGGATCATCCCTGTAAAAGAAAGTTGGCTGGCTAAAAGATTTTCATTCGCTACATAATCATTTCGCTGCTGGAACAGCCTTTTTCTGCATTGGTGGAATCGGTTTCCTCTTTTTTACATTCTTACTAAAAATATAGCTGGCAGCTATTCTAAAATTTCTTGTCCGGGTAGAGCTATAGCTTTCTAAAGTAAAGTTTGTTCCATAAGTAAATACTTTATTTTGCTGCTGCCAAAAAGGATCAATCGCATTTACACTTATAATAAGTTTTTTATTAAGGAATTTTTTTTGAACGCCGATATTCATACTCAAAGCAGTTCTTACACTACCCTGCGGATTTGCAAACCTGTTCAAAGTAAGATTGGCATTGCTGTTGAGTAAATCTGTAAATTGATAACTGCTGTTAAGGGTTGAATAAAAAGATCCCCCATTCCTGAATTTTCTTACATCAATATCATGCTTACTGTAAACGTTGTAAGTATATCCCAGGTTAATGTTGATCTTCGACTTTTTTGAAATTGTATATCCTCCCCAAGTACTTGCCTGGTATTCTTTTCTCCCCCTAATGTTTTGCCACGTTATATCTGTTTTTCCATCAGGTTGCAGCGTACGTATGGAGCTGTAAATATCTTGCAAAGCATCATAGCCTATAGAAGCGTTTAAGAAATAAAGTTTATTCCATTTACCAATTATAAAATCGAAATTATCAGTAAAATACGGAAGCAGGTAAGGATTACCAAAGCGCCTGTTATTAGGATCACTATAATCAATACTTGGATTTAATTCGTTCAACCCGGGACGTTGTATAGTTCGTTTATAACTTACTGTTATGCTTATCTCATTCTTCCACTTTTTCGTGACTGTGGCAAATGGAAGCAGGCTCCAATAATTACGAGCATACGTGTCAGAGCTGTTTTCCAGATCAAAATTAGTTGCTGTATTTTCAACTTGCAGCCCGCTATTCAAATAAAAATCCTGCATAATATCGTACCTCATGGCAGCCCTTCCTGCAGATATATTTTGATGAAACTTAAGATTATTACTTAACCCGGTATTTTTTATAAAAATCATTTCAGGCTTCTTCAAAAAATCAGTATTCAAAACATTGTGGCTTATTAGCCGGTTATCGCTTGCACCAACGTTCAATGAGATTTTTTTGCTAAGTGGTTTATCATAATTAATTCTCACATTAAAATTGTTACTCCTTACATCAGTGATTTGTTGTTGGGTAGAATCAATTCCTGTTAGTGTATTATCAGGATTTAAAAACTGCTGAAAAAAATCTTTATCAACTTCCGATACATTAAAATTTATTCCTGAAATAACTCTAAAAAGTTCCCGTGGATTTTTGCCTTTGATGGTATAAGTAATATTGAAATTTGGATTATTGCTTTGGGTAGCGGTATTAATGAACCTGTCGCTCAATTTATAAACTGCGCTAAACTTGTTTAGATTAGTATATTCATTACTGCTGTAACTGCCTGCGTTATTTGCATTATATAAAAAAGTAAAATTCAGGTTGTTTCTCTTATTAATATCGTAATCAATACTCACTCTTGCGTTGGGGCGATTATTATTATTGCTGCTCGCAGCAATTGTATTAAAAAAATTTATTGAATCAGCGTAAATGTTTTGCCGGTTGCTGTAGCTCTTTCCATGGTATTCGTTATACCCGTAACCACCACTCACATTCAAAGCGAACTTGTTTTTTCGGTATCCGAAACTTGCATTTAAACCCGCCTCTCCTCTTGTACCATAATTGATATTTAGTCTCGCATTCATACCCACTCTCCCCTTTTTTGTTATGATATTAATCACACCACCTCTTTCATTGGCATATTGCGGTGGTGGTGTCGCCATCACTTCTATTTTATCAATCAAGCTGCCCGGCATACTTTCCAGAAGGTCCTGTAATTGTTTTCCATTTAATTCAATTGGTTTATCATCAATCAAAATTTTTACATCCTTCCCCCTAAGCATAACCTTACCATCATTATCAACATTTACTAATGGAGTTTGTTTTAGTAGCTCAGTTGTTGTAGCTCCCGCACTTAATGCAGACTCACCTGCATTGAAAACAATTTTACCATCTTTATTTTCTATCAAAGCTTTTTCTGCATAAATAATTACTTCATCAAGTTGTGTTGTTTTTTTATTAAGATTTATCTCATTCAGGTCAAAATCAAATCTTTCAGTACGGATGTAAATGCTATCTAATTTTAAATTAGCGTAACCTATTGCAGATACCTGCAAATTATAAAAGCCATAAGGTAGTTGCTCAAAAAGGAATGCCCCGTCTTTTGCACTGATTGTTGTTCTTGAAAACGCAGAATCCGAATTGTGACTAAGAATAATAGTTACCGAAGGAATGGGCTTGCTGTTTTCAGCATCCATTACGTTACCGATAATTATTCCGGGCTGAATATTTTTTTTATCCTGATAGCTATTGGGATAATTTTGGGCTTTAACTCCTATACAGGTTAAAAGTGCAAAGCCCGCTACTAAATATCTCAAACTATAGGTTGATTTAGCCGTGAAGTTACGGCAGAAATATTTTTATAACGTGTTAACCATTTACTTTGCTGCCATCCTGTCACCAAATTTTTAATTTCCTATCTTTGTCATCCCCGTCCGACCGGTCAGCCGGACGGGCAACTTTTGTAATAATGTTTGAGTTAACACGTGATACAGTTCATGACGAGAGCAGACAGGGCGAAGCATTTGCCTCGATTGCTGCTGCTACATCTAAAAAGAAACTTTATATTGAAAGTTATGGGTGTGCAATGAATTTTGCTGATAGTGAAGTGGTAGCATCTATTTTAATAGACCAAGGTTTTGGTGTAACACAAAATTGTGAACAGGCTGATCTAATTTTATTAAATACATGCTCTATCAGGGAAAAAGCAGAGTTGACTGTTCGCAAACGCCTGACTGAATTCAGGGGACTAAAAAAAGATAATCCGGGTTTATTGGTAGGTGTGTTGGGATGTATGGCAGAAAGATTAAAATCAAAATTTATTGAAGAGGAAAAACTGGTTGACCTGGTTGTCGGTCCGGATGCATACAGAACATTACCGGGATTAATTGTAGAAGCAGAAACAGGACAAAAAGGAGTAAATGTTTTATTAAGCAGGGAAGAAACATATGGAGACATTTCGCCAATCCGTTTAAACAGTAATGGTGTTACAGCCTTTGTAAGCATCATGAGAGGCTGCAATAATATGTGTTCATTTTGTGTAGTGCCATTTACAAGGGGAAGAGAAAGAAGCCGTGATGCATGTTCAATTATTAAAGAATGTGAAGACCTGTTTGCAAGTGGATATAGAGAAGTAACATTGCTTGGACAGAATGTAGATAGTTACCTTTACACCAACCCCTCTCCACAAGTACAAAAAGGAACAAATTCAGCGATAACTTTTGCTTTGTTGCTCGAAATGGTTGCAAAGATTTCTCCATTGCTTCGTGTACGTTTTTCTACTTCTCATCCGAAAGATATAACTGATGATGTGTTATTTACAATGGCAAAATATGAGAACATCTGCAACTACATTCATTTACCAGTTCAAAGCGGCAGCAACAGGATGCTGCAAATGATGAATCGTACTTACACAAGAGAATGGTATATCTCTAAAGTAAACAGGATACGTGAGATAATTCCCGACTGTGGTTTATCAACCGATATGATAACAGGCTTTTGTACAGAGACTGAAGAAGATCATAAAGAAACTTTGAGCCTGATGGAATATTGTGAGTACGATCTTGCATATATGTATTATTATTCTGAAAGACCCGGAACTCTTGCTGAAAGAAGATACAAAGATGATGTGCCGGAAGAAACCAAAAAAAGAAGATTGCAGGAAGTAATTGCGCTGCACCGTATTCAATCTTTAGTAAGTATGCAGAAAGAAGTTGGAAAAACAGCAAGGGTCTTAGTAGAAGGCAATTCAAAAAAAAGCGATGAGCATTGGGCAGGCAGAAGTGATATTAATAAAGTAGTTGTCTTCCCAAAATCAAATAATAATTTAACTAAGGGATGTTATGCAGATGTGTTAATAACAGGATGCACCGCAGGAACATTAATTGGTAAACCCCTGACCCCTAAAGGGGAATGAAAAAATGATATGAAAGAAAATATGTTTTACGGAGCATCTAATTTCATTTTTGAAAATGCGAGGAGGCTTCGCAATAATGTCACTGATACAGAAATGATTTTAGGGGGTAGATTAAAAGAACGTTTCCCTTCATATAAATTTAGGAGACAACATCCGATATCAATTTATATATCAGATTTTTATTGTCACTCATTAAAATCAATTATTGAAATCGATGGAAGTGTACACAATAATCCTGAAGTAAAATTGAATGATATTGAAAGGCACCAAAATTTAGAGATGATGGGACTTTCTGTAATTAGATTTACTGTTGATGATATACGAATGCATCTGGAAGAGGTCTTAGAATCTATTCAAAAACAAATAACCATTTTAAAAGAAAAGTTCCCCCTTTAGGGGGCGGAGAGGGTTTATGGATATACAATCAATAAAAAACAGGTTTGGAATTATAGGAATATCACCCTCATTAAATCATGCATTAAGTGTGGCAGCACAGGTTGCCAATACTGACTTAAGTGTTTTGATAAATGGAGAAAGCGGAGTGGGTAAAGAAGCTTTTTCACTTATCATTCATTCACTTTCTGCAAGAAAGCATAATCCTTTTATTGCTGTAAACTGCGGGGCAATACCCGAAGGCACTATTGATTCAGAATTGTTTGGTCATGAGAAAGGATCATTTACCGGCGCGGTTGATAGTCGCAAAGGTTATTTTGAAACGGTAAATGGTGGCACTATATTTTTAGATGAGATTGGCGAAATGCCGTTGGGTACGCAGGCACGGTTATTACGTGTACTGGAAGCCGGTGAATATATTAGGGTTGGTTCTTCTAAAGTGCAGAAAACAGATGTAAGAGTTATTGCAGCATCAAATAAGGACCTGCTGGATTTTACGCATGCTGGAAGGTTTAGAGAAGATCTTTATTATCGTTTAAATACTGTTCCAATACGAGTTCCTGCACTGCGTGATAGAAAAGAAGATATACCGTTATTATTTAGAAAATTTGCTGTTGACTTTGCAGAGAAATATAAATCTCCTCCAGTTCAGTTAGATGATGAGGCAAAAAATGTTTTGATAAATTACCCATGGCCGGGTAATGTAAGAGAACTAAAAAATATTGCAGAGCAGATCTCAGTTCTTTCGCAGGATAAAAATATCACAGGGGCCATACTTAGAAAATTTTTGCCTGTTAATAATAACTCACGATTGCCAGTTTTAGTTTCAGGAAATTCAGGTAATAATCCAAAAGAGTTTACCAATGAAAGAGAAATTCTTTACAAGCTTTTTTTCGATATGAAAAAAGATGTAACAGAGTTAAAGAAAATGTTTTTTGATGTGATACAAAATCCGGCTATAGCACCAACAAATGGCTTTCAGCATGAGCGTACATTAAATGAATACCATCCTGTTGATAATCAAACAACTTTTGGCCAGCCTGCACAACCGGTAATAATAAATAGTAATAATGATATTCATCAGCATGTAGAGGTTGAGGAATCTCTCAGCATCATGGATAAAGAAAAGGAACTAATAATTAAAGCCTTAAAAAAACACAGAGGAAAACGTAAAGATGCGTCTGCAGATCTTGGTATAAGCGAACGTACGCTTTACAGAAAATTAAAGGAATATGATATAGATGAATAGCTGAGTTATGAGTTATCAGTAAGGAGTTTTCGAGTTGTGAATCTTAAAAATTAAACTCTATCAAAAACCAATGAAATTATTGTCAAATATAAAGCTACTTGTTACTGTTTACGTATTACTTGTTACTTTCAACTTCGCTACCTGTAAATACTCTACAAAAGACACCTCACCAATTCCGCCGGATGTAAAAACTTTCAGAGTAAATTATTTAGAGAATAAAGCCCGGTATGTAAACCCTCAGTTAACCCCAACTCTAACTGAAAAATTGAAGCAAAAAATAATTGGACAAACAAGGCTAAGACAAATTAATGGCGATGAAGCTCATTATGATATCAGTGGCTATGTTTCAGATTATAGTGTAACAACAACAGGCATCACAAATCAAAATGCCAGCACTAACAGGTTAAATGTTTCTTTTCATTTGGTTTTTAAAAACACATTAGATCAAAAAAAAGATCTTGAAACAGACATAACAAACAACTATGATTTTAATGCCCAATTAACTTTACCACAGGCAGAAGCACAACTAGGAAATGATATTGTGAAAAACATTGTTGATGGAATATTTAATAAAATATTTTCAAACTGGTAATTACTTACTTTTATCTGTATGAGCAATAACCCTCAATTCAGTGATATATTACCTTTCACAAAAGATGAACTTCAACTTGAAAAGCTGGCTGAAAAATATCCCTGGTATTCAATTGCCCAGCTTTCTGTACTTCAATTATATAAGAAAAATAATTCAACAAAATTTGAAAAGCAGGCAACTAAAGTTGCATTATATTTTAATAATCCTACTTGGATAAATTGGCAATTGCACTTACTTTATAAAGAAAACAACATTGAGGAAAGTCATCCTCGGAAAGAATCTGCAACTGTTGTTGAAGATGCAGAACAAAATGAGAAAATACCACAATTGCTTTCGGAAATTTCTTTGCAGAAAAATAAAAGTGACGAATCAATTGAATTTGAGCCATTGCATACTGTAGATTATTTCGCATCGCAGGGTATTAAAATAACTGATGAGCCTGCCACAAATGATAAGCTTGGCAACCAAATGAAAAGCTTTACGGAATGGCTTAAAAGCATGAAGAAAATTCATAAAGAAAAAATTGCTGAAGGTGATGAACAAACGGACAAAAATATCCGGCAGATCGCCGAACATTCAAATGCAGAGGCTGAAGTGATAACTGAAGCAATGGCAAATGTTTTAGTTAATCAGAATAAAACTGAAAAAGCGATTGAAGTATATGAGAAATTAAGTTTGATTAATCCCTCTAAAAGTGCTTACTTTGCAGCCAAAATTGACATTTTAAATACACCTTAATATGTTATACGTTTTCGGTACATTAATAATCCTTGCCTCAATAATACTGGGATTAATAATTTTAATTCAAAATCCTAAAGGTGGTGGATTATCTTCTTCATTTGGAGGTATAGGCAATCAATTGATGGGGGTAAAACAAACTACAGATGTGTTGGAAAAAGGCACTTGGCTTTTTGCTGGTATCGTAGCTGTTTTATGTATTACTTCATCAATTTTTATTCCCGGCAGCGGTGGTTCAGCAAGCGATAAATATTTCGATGCCCCTGTAACCGCGCCGGCTACAAAACAAAATACTGTACCGTTGCCTCAAAATAACTCAGTACCTCAGCAATCAAACCCGCAACCATCAAAATAAAATAATAATACTTTTTTAACCCTGTCATAATGGACAGGGTTTTTTATTAACAAGAGCCTATTGTTGCATGTTTTATTTTTTAAAATAATCTTAAGGCTTTCAAATTTTAAAGCCCCTTTAGGGGTTTGGGGTAGCGCATACACATCTAATGAGAAATAAACTGAAATATATTTTACCCATTTTCATCTTGCTGTTATTGATAGCAGGGTATGCTGGCTGGATATTATTCGGTTCTACCATTAATGAACCGGAAGGGAAATATTTATATGTACGTACAGGCTCAACCTATCAGAATGTAAAGGATAGTTTAATACAAAACAAAATTATTTCAGGTACAATATGGTTTGACAAGGTGGCAAAATATAGTGATTATGACAAAGCAATAAAGCCTGGTAAATACAGGATAAACCAGGGGATGAGCCTGGTAACTCTGGTACGGATGCTGCGTTCGGGCAAACAATCTCCGGTTAATTTAATTATCACAAAACTGCGTACAAAAGAAGACCTTGCAAAGAAACTTTCTAACAATTTTGAAAGTGATTCTATGACTGTTATAGAATTTTTAAATAATAATGATTCGCTTTCAAAATACAACCTGGATACGAATACAATGATGACTGCAGTAATTCCAAATACCTATACTTTAACCTGGAACAATACGCCTTCAAAAATTTTTAAAAAACTTTTTATTGAACAGCAAAAATTCTGGACAGATAAAAGAAAAGCACAAGCAGAAGTACTTGATCTTAGAGAAAAAGAAATTTACACATTAGCCTCAATTGTTGAGGAAGAAACCAACCAGGAACAAGATAAGGGTAAAATAGCAAGTGTCTATATTAATCGTTTAAGAACAGGAATGAGACTGGCAGCAGATCCTACTGTAAAATTTGCAATGAAAGATTTTGGATTAAAGCGGATTTACTTTAAACACCTTTCCTATCTCTCGCCTTATAATACGTATTTGATCAAAGGATTGCCGCCGGGTCCTATCTGCACACCATCTGTAAAAACCATTGATGCAGTATTAAATACGCCTGCTACTGACTATTTATTTTTTGTTGCAAAACCTGGTTTTTCCGGCTACTCAAATTTTGCCACCAATTATGACGAACATAAACACTTTGCAAAAGCATACCAATTATGGCTGGATAGTCTTGTAAAATCAAAACAGCCAAATTGATAAAACAACATATTAGAATGTTTTATTATTTTACATATAATTCAAACATCACATTTTAATATAAATGCAGTTTTGATCAAACTGGAACGTATCATAAGCAATCTTCATCCTTTAAGCTTCTTTACAAATAAAAGTAAGAAATGGGTATTGCCGGGCTTCCAGAATATTCCTCTATATGAAGTGATAAAATTTTTCAGAAAACAGTTAAAGGTTTCAGGATTAACAGAACGGGCATCTGCTATTTCTTTTAATTTTATAATGTCAATTCCCCCTACCTGTCTGTTTTTATTTACGCTTATACCCAATCTTCCTTTCATACCCAAAAAAAGCATTCAAATACAACTACACAATTTAATAGTTGATATGGTGCCTGCAAGAACCTACAATAAGGGATTAATAAGCTTTGTGGATTTCTTCTTTGTAGGATCCAAGATTGGTATTTTATCATTCGGTTTTATTCTATTACTTTTTTTTGCATCCAATGCCATGATGGGTGTTATGCGTTCATTCAATAAAAATTATCTTGGTTTTGAAAAACGGAAAGGTTTACATAAAAGATGGGTAGCAATTAAACTTACGGCACTACTTTATAGCCTTGTATTGATATGCCTCGTGCTATTGTTAATGCAGAGTAATATTTTAAAAATGGTTGGGGTAAAAAATGTGTCGTTAAGGCAAGCTATCGTTTACGGGAAATGGGTATTTATTATTGCTCTTATTTTTTACTCTTTTGCATTCATATATAAATATGCCCCGGCAATGCAAAAAAAATGGAAGTTGGTATCTCCGGGTGCAATAATTGCAACATCCTTAAGCATACTTGCAACTTTAGGGTTTTCTGCTTTTTTAAACAACTTTGACAGGTATAATGTTTTGTATGGCTCTATAGGAACCATCATTGCACTGGGAACTTTAATTTTTATAAATTCCCTGGTTATGCTTATAGGTTTTGAATTTAATGTGAGTATAAACTCTATGGCGGAATTGAGAAAGATTGAAGAAAATCAGACACCTGTTCACATTGATACATAAGCGGTATATGAATTTTTATACTAATTTCTTACATTAGCAGTCTAAATTTTTTATATGAAAAAGAATATTATTGTTCTTGCTTCCGGAATTCTCTTAATTACATTATTAGCGGCATTTAAAATTACAGGCGATGTGCTTTCTATTGGAAGCTACTTGCCAAAAGGTGATGTGACAATGAAAGATATCCGCAATGAAGATATAAGTATAAAAGATGCCCAACGGAAAAATGGTTTATTGGTAATGTTTACCTGCAATACTTGTCCTTATGTTATAAAAAATCAGGCACGTACAAAAGCCATTTGCAAATATGCTTTGCAGAATAATATAGGTGTTATACTTTTAAACTCTAACGAAGGCAATCGCACAGGGGAAGAAAGTTTGGGTGCCATGCAACAATATGCAAAAGATCAAAAATATGATTTTTACTATGTTGTAGATAAAAAC
>JBPCQG010000452.1:0-18962 GCA_050998315.1 Chitinophagaceae bacterium | reverse complement strand
AATATAAGCGGACCGGACGGGACTCGAACCCGCGACCTCCGCCGTGACAGGGCGGCATTCTAACCAACTGAACTACCGATCCAAATTTTACAGCCGTGCATTATTTTGAGAGCGCAAGATAATATTTATATTATCATAATTTCAAAACAAAGGAGAAATTAATTCTCTATAAATTATGCAGGAAATATGGAGGTATATTTAAATAACTATCAAATTTTAATTATACCTAATTGAATGATATTATTGTAAAGGGCAAACCAATTGATGAAAATTATCGCTGTGTACACTATCACTCGTTGCTGGATATTATTGCTATAAAATTTAAGTGTTGTAATGTTTATTATCCATGCTATTATTGTCATCATCAGGAAGCGGACCATCAGGCGGAAGTATGGAAGAAGAATGAAACGGAAACAAAGGCAATTCTATGTGGAATATGCAAACATGAATTAACTATTCAGCAATATTTTACCAGCAATAATCAGTGCCCGTCATGCCGTAGTAAATTCAATCCAAATTGCTCCAAGCATCATGATTTTTACTTTGAAGGTGATATCGATCTCCAGGATTGGATCTAATGTTAAAGAACTGAGAATACTCTAAAAATACTAAATATTTCAAGACCTTTTAACTCTACTATAAACCATGCGGGGTATATTTGCTGTTCGCAATTGAAGTTAAAGTTAACCTGCTTAAATTGCTGCCAAAACCAATTTACCTAGCTGATTTTTATGAAGAATCAATATTACTCACAAAGGATTTCCCAGATTTATCCTTGATTATTTAAAAGATATTTTACTGAATGAAAAAGTTAATGGTTAAGAAATTTTATCTCCTTATCTCATCTATTTTTATTTTTATTATCCATGTATTATTTGTTTTTGCAAGGGTTAAACCTGCTAATGGAATGGCCGGCACTACAACTGTAAATTCTGTAAGTAAAAATTCTAAAGCAGATGGTAATCCGGTATTGATTAACCGGCCAGTTACAAGTTTTTATGATAGTCTTAAATTGGAAAAATTAGGATTAAGCCGGCAGGCATTTGACTATGCTCTAAAAGGCTTTAATTATCTTTTAGCGAAAGGTAAAATTGCCAATAATAATATTATTTCTATTGCTGATTTTAGTGAGCCATCCAGCAAAAAAAGATTTTTTATACTCGATTTAAAAAATTATAAGATATTATTTAATACTTATGTAGCCCATGGTCAAAATTCGGGTAAAGAGTTTGCAAATAATTTTTCAAACACGCCTGAGAGTTTACAAAGCAGTCCCGGATTTTATGTAACAAAAGAAACCTACTATGGTACTAAAGGGTATTCCTTAAGGCTGGAAGGTGAGGAGCAAGGCATTAATGATAACGCATTAACCCGTGGAATAGTAATGCATGCTGCTGCTTATGTAAACGATGCATTGGCCCAGGGCCGTGGATTTATAGGAAGAAGCTGGGGCTGCCCTGCTGTAGCGCCCCAACTTAACCAGGCAATAATTAATAAAATAAAAAACGGTACTTGTTTATTTCTGTATACTCCCAATAAAAATTATATCTCCACCTCAAGAATTTTAAAAGAATCAGCCTGATAAAGACCTGATGCCCCGGAAACGGGGTTTTTTTTATACCCTTCTTTTTAAACGTGTTTATAATATACCTGCGACGGCTTCAGCATCATTATCTTTATCATTTAATTTATTATTATGCTTAAAGTTGGTCTGTTTGGCATTGGTCATCTGGGGAAGTTTCATTTAAATAACTGGAAGGAGATCAGTGATGTTGAAGTTGTAGGATTTTTTGATCCTTCTGATGAGAATGCATCATTAGCTACAAACCAATATCAATTAAAGAGATTTACAAATATTAATAAATTGCTTGATGCCTGTGATGCAGCAGACATCGTAGCGCCTACTACCTCGCATTTCGAACTTTGCAAAGCCGCAATTTTAAAAAGCAAACATGTATTTGTTGAGAAACCTCTTGCCAATACAATGGAAGAGGCGGGAGAATTATTAAAACTTTCAAAAGAGGCAAATATCAAATTTCAGGTGGGTCATGTAGAACGCTTTAATCCTGCGTTTTTAGCCTTGAGGCAGCAGGAATTAGTTCCGGTTTTTATTGAAGTTCATCGCCTGGCACAATTTAATCCCAGGGGCACCGATGTTAGCGTAATAATGGATTTGATGATACATGATATTGATATTATTTTAAAATTAGTAAACAGCGAAGTAAAATCTATATCTGCAAATGGAGTGTCAGTAATGAGTGATACACCAGATATAGCAAACGTAAGAATTGAATTTGACAATGGCTGCGTTGCAAATATAACATCATCAAGAATAAGTATGAAGAAGATGCGTAAGATGCGGTTGTTTCAAAAAAACGCTTATATAAGTATTGATTTTCTTGAAAAGAAAACCGAGATAACCAGGCTTAGAACAGCTGAAGATAAAGATGCATTTACTTTTGATATTGAAACAAATAATGGTAAAAAAACCATCGCTTCCCACGCTCTTAAAATAGAAGATAATAATGCTATTAAAATGGAATTGGAAAGTTTCAGAGATGCCATCTTCAATAATATCAGTACTGTTGTGAGCGAAGTGGATGGATTCAGGGCAATGAAAGTGGCGCATTTGATCCTGGAAAAAATTAGCATGAACAAATAATAATCCACTAACATTTCTGCATGCAGCTGAAGACGCAACGAAGCATAAAAAGAATTCTCGATCTTTTTATTGCATTTATTGGAGCATTGTTTTTGCTGCCGTTAATTTTATTCATTGCTATCATTATAAAGATTTCCTCAAAAGGATCTGTATTTTTTTTACAGGAAAGAGTTGGATATAATGAAAAACCATTTATGATATGGAAGTTTAGATCAATGTATACCAAGGCAGAAATAACCGGACCTCAACTTAGCAGGAATGAAGATACCAGAGTAACAGGATGGGGAAGAGTAATGCGCCGGTGGAGGTTGGATGAATTACCTCAATTATGGAACGTGGTAATTGGGGACATGAGCATTGTTGGTCCAAGACCTGAAAGAAAATATTATATAGAGCAAATTGTAAAAAGCCACCCCGAATATTTAAACCTGCTAAAAGTAAAGCCTGGCATAACAAGCATGGGTATGGTAAAATTTGGCTATGCTGAGAATGTAAAAGAAATGATCGAAAGAATGAATTGTGATCTTATCTATATTGAAAATGCTTCATTACTATTTGATTTTAAAATAATGTTACAAAGTATCGATGTAATTTTTGCAGGAAAAGGAAAATAACCATTTATTAAATATGAAGATAATTTTTAGAAATGATTTAAAGTATGGCTTCTTACCAGATTGATATAATTCCTTCTAATCAAATTAATAAAACAAAGTGGAATAATTGCATTGAGCATGCAGCTAACGGGTTAATTTATGGCTATTCATTTTACCTTGATATTGTAAGTAAACATTGGGAGGGTTTAGTTATGAATGATTATGAAGCTGTAATGCCATTAACGTGGAAAAGCAAATATGGAATATTTTATTTATCCCAGCCATTTTTTACTCCATCGCTGGGGATATTTGGAAATGATTTATCGGCAAAAATTGTAAAACTTTTTCTGGATAGCATACCTGAAAAATTTAAATATTGGGATATTTATTTAAATCATGGAAACCTGTTTCCTCTAAAAGGATTTGGCTTATATGAGCGTAACAATTATGTTCTGGATATGAATAACAACTACGAAAAAATTATTGGCTCATTCTCAAAAAATCATATACGCAATATTAAAAAAGCAGAGCACGCCGGGTGCTATATTCAAAAAAACATTCCGGCAGCCAGGGTAATCGAACTTGCAAAATCGCAATCAAAAAAATTTACATCTATCAGTGATAATGAATTTAAAAATTTTTTAAAATTATCTGAATACTTGCTTAAGCAGGGCAATGCTGAAACTTATGGTGTATACAATGCCCAAAAAAAATTGATCTCTTCCTGCGTATATTTTTATTCACACAAGAGAGCTTATTTCATTCTTACAGGCAACCATCCTGATAGCAAAACAACAGGTGCATCACACTATTTAATTAATGGGTTTATCAAAGAACATGCAGGTAAAAGGTTATTACTGGATTTTGAAGGAAGTATGATCAAAGGCGTAGCACAATTCTATATTAAGTTTGGGGCTAAAGAAGAAAAATATGCAGCCTTAAAATTAAACAAGCTGCCTGCAGTTCTTAAATTATTCAAGAAGTAAGTTTGCAGCTAATATGATATCAGGAGGTGTGGTTATTTTAATATTATTTTCTTCACCCTCAATTAAATTTACTTTTATTCCAAATGCCTCCACTACTGTTGCCTCATCTGTAAATTTATCTTTATAATCTATTTTAAAAGCAGCTAATAAAACTTTGCTGTGAAATGTTTGCGGTGTTTGTACAAGTTTCACAATGTTTCTGTCCAGTGCTATATGCCCATCATCTGTAAGCAACCTTACACTATCTTTTAAACTGATAACAGGAATTGCAGAACCTGATTTTTCTGCTTCCGCATAACATCGCACAATCAGATCTTTTGTAAGTAAACATCTAACCCCATCATGTACAAAAATTATGCTTTCATGGTTTACTAATGACAAACCATTTTGTACGGAATGAAATCTTGTTCTGCCACCTGTACAAATTGTTATTCGCGAATTATCAAAATATGCATCAATAATTTCCTGTCCATTGCTAACATGATCCTCTGGTAGCACAAGAATCACGTGAAGATCCTCATAAGCTTTTAGAAAAACTTGAATAGTATAAAATAAAAGAGGTTTATTTTTGATGAGCAAAAACTGCTTTGGAATAGGTGTGCTCATTCTGTTGCCAATGCCGCCGGCTACTATTACTGCGTATTTCTCCATACGTTAATTTATACAAATTTATAATTAAGAATGTATAATCCTTCTTCTTTGTAAATTGCACTAATGAGCCGCTGCACTTGCTTTCTGTTTATTTTGTTTATTTCATTTTCCTGCAATCAAAAAGAAAAAGTTGAGCAAAAACAATTAATCCCTCTTATAAAAGAACTTAGTGATTTGGCTACTGTTGAATATGTTGTAACAAAAATTATAAAGGCAAAGGATAATAAAACATGGTTTAAAATAGGTGACAGAAAAATTTTAATGAGTTGTAAAGCTTCGCTTATTGCTGGCATCGATCTTTCTAAAATAGGAGCAGAAAATATTAATATAAACGATAAGGAGATTTCATTGATTTTACCAAGAGCAAAGTTATTGATCATAAATATTAAGCCCGAGGATATCAAAACAGAATATGAAGATGTATCGTTTTTCAGATCATCGTTTACAAATGCAGAAAGAGATGCTATGGCTGCTCAGGGCGAAGTGGAAATAAAAAACAGTGCAGACTCTTTAGGCATTTTGCAGTCGGCAGAAGTTAATGCCACTTTGGTTATCAGCAATTTTTTAAAAAACCTGGGATACAAAATTATTAACATACGCTTCGATGGAGAAAAAGGCAAAGCCCGTGAATAATATGGAGGGAATATTAAAAAAATACCTGGTCATCCTCGGAATACTTTTAGTGATCATATTTCTTTTCCAAAAAATTAATTGGCTTCCATCTTTTGGCAATCTTTTTAAAAGTGAACCTATAATTATTGATAACACACCAATTTTAATTAAAGAAATAAATAATTTGTCGCAACTCATTACCATAACCGCATTTGATGAGGTTGTTATGGATTCTTCAAAAAAAATAAAAAGATTGCGGGGAGAATTTTTCCCTCACCCGGCTTCAAAAATAATTTTAATTGCGAAAGGGAAGGTAATGGCTGGTGTCGATCTAAAAAAACTTCTTGATGAAGATATCAGAATAAAAAAAGATACAATAAGTATCTTATTGCCACCTGCGCAAATACTAAATACAATTTTAAATCCTTCTGATTTTGAAACTTTTGCTGAAACCGGTGAATGGAGCACAGATGAAGTAACCCAAATAAAAGTACGAATGCGGGCAAAAATAATTCAAAGGGCTATGGAGCAAAACTTATTATTAAAAGCCGCCATAAGATGTAAAATGATAATGGAAAATTTTTTAAGGAATGCCGGTTTCAAAAATATTAAAATAAAATTTAAAGATCAATCACTGTAAATAGCAATAAAATTTACGCCATCATTGCTTTTGACTTCTCTATACATCCCGGCACAATTAAAAACCAACGCAGCATTTCCATCTGCGTCCATCCCAATCAACCCTCCTTCACCATCCATCATTACCAATTTTTCCAAAACAACTTCTTCGCATGCCTCCTCCAAACTCATCTTTTTGTATTCCATCAGGCAGCTTACATCATAGGCAACACCAGCTCTGATAAATGGTTCGCCATGACCGGTACATGAAATTGCACAGGTTTTATTATTAGCATAAGTACCTATACCAATCAAAGGACTATCCCCTATCCTGCCATATTGTTTATTGGTCATACCGCCTGTTGATGTTGCTGCAGCAATATTTCCATCCTTATCGCAAGCCACAGCGCCTACTGTGCCAAATTTTTTTTCTTTTACGGCGCCGATAAGCTTATCACTTTTATGATCGAGCGTATACAGATCACTGTCTCTTATTTCTCTCCATTGATCGTACCTGAGCTGGGTATAAAAATATTCATCAGGCTCTAATTTAATACCTTGTTTAATTGCAAAATCATTTGCGCCTTTGCCGCTTAAAAAAACGTGGCCGCTATACATCATTACCTGTTCGGCAAGCTCAACAGGATTGCGCACATTACGAACATTTGCTATTGCGCCTGCTTCCAATGTTTTTCCGTCCATTATAGCAGCATCCAGTTCATTTATGCCCTTTTTTGTAAATACTGCTCCCCTCCCTGCATTAAATAAAGGATCGTCTTCAAGATGCACAACCGCTGCCTTAACTGCCGTAACAGCGGTACCGCCGTTTTCAAGCACCGAAAATCCTGCATCGAGAGCCATTTGCAAACCTTGCCTGTATTTCTCTTCCAGTTCTGGGGTCATATCTTCTTTTAATATTGTTCCTGCACCTCCATGAATTGCCAATGAATATTTTTTCATCTGATAAAATTAAAAGGTTCTTAGTTAAAGTTAGCGGAAATGATTTCTTTTGAACACCAGCCAGGTACTCCTATCAGTATCTGTCCCGCTTTTCGCTGCAAGTCCGCCACAGTAGCCCCGCTGCCTACACCTCCACTAATGGGGGAGGCCGGGAGGGGGCTCTCAGCGGGCTTTCCGCTGCAATCGGGTGTAGAGACTGAACGGCAAATATCTATCAACATATATAACGCGAACTTTAAATAAATACGCTTTAGCCATAATTGCATTATAAATTAATACTTGGGTTTTATACTCTACTTTATTACCCCTTTAGGGGATAGCGGCTAAGAGCTGTTTACATTCCTCTAACAATTTATTTTTCTCTATTGCTGCAGTACCAACCACTTCACAAACCAACCCACCTGCAATGTTTGCAATTTCGGCTGCAATATGAATATTTTTTGTAGCTGCATATACTAAGGAAGCTACAGCTATTACTGTATCACCTGCGCCGCTTACATCTGCAACATTTCTTAAGTGCGAAGGAATAATTTTTGAACTTATTTCATTGCTATAAAACATTCCTTTATCTGACAGTGTGATGAGTGAAATACTTTGATCTAATTTTTCTCTTAATTGTTGATGAATTCCGAAAAGCATTTTTTCATTCATTTCCTCAGGTAAAATATGCAGGCTTTCTTTTACTTCTTTTAAATTGGGTTTAAAAAGAGTAACATTTTTAAATGCGAAAAAATTCTTCCGCTTTGGGTCGGCAGCAGAAATAATGTTGTGAGTATTACATAGATCAATAATTTTTTTTATAACAGCTTCTGTTAAAACACCTTTATTATAATCCTGCAGTATAATTACATCAGGCTTCTTTACATTTATATATTTTTCTATTTGCCCAATTAATTTAACTTCCTCATCTTTTCTTAGATCGTCGTTATGTTCGGCATCTAACCTCATCATTTGCTGGTTCCGGCCAATGATCCTTATTTTATTCGTTGTAATCCTATCTTCACAGAATAAAATAAAAGAAGTATCAATTTCATTACTTTCTAAAATTTCTTTTAATTGTTTGCCTTCATCATCTGTTCCTAAAACACTAATAAGTACAACCTCAGCACCCAAAGCACGGGCATTTAGAGCTACATTTCCTGCACCTCCTAAACGTTGTTCTTTTTTAGTGACAGCAACAACAGGTACGGGGCCTTCAGGTGATATACGATCAACAGTTCCCCACCAATATGTATCAAGCATTACATCTCCAATTACAGCAACTTTTAATTTTGATATTTCAGTGAAAAGTTTATCAAGATCAACCGGCATCTAAGAAATATTTTCTTTATTTTTATTTGATACCGCTATGTAGTAAAGAGGTATACCAATCAATGTAATTATCAATCCCGGCCATGTATATTGTGGCTTGTATATTATAAGCAGAATACAAAATGTAAGTCCCATTAAAATATAAATGGCAGGCAGCACAGGATAACCAAAAGCTTTATATGGTCTTTCAGCATCCGGCATTTTTTTTCTTAAAATAAAAATACCGGCAATAGTGAGTACATAAAATATCACAACAACAAACGAGATCATATCCAGCAAGTCACCATATTTTCCACTTAAACAAAGTACAGAAGCAACAATACATTGCGCCCACAATGCCCAGGCCGGAACAGAATGTTTATTTAGTGTTCCTGCATTCCTGAAAAATAATCCATCCTTAGCCATTGTGTAATAAACCCGTGCTCCTGCCAGCACCAATCCATTATTACATCCAAAGGTTGAGATCATTATCATTACTGCTATTACATAAGTTCCTGCATTACCAAAAATTGAATTGGATGCAGCAACAGCAACTCTGTCCTGTTGTGCAAATGCAATTTCATGCATTGGCAAAACTGCAGTATACATCAGGTTTGCACAAACATAAATAATGGTTACAATCAATGTTCCTAAAAATAAACTTAGCCCGATATTTCGTTTGGGGTTTTTGATCTCCCCTGCAATAAAGGTTACATTGTTCCACGCATCACTGCTAAAAATTGAGCCTACCATTGATGCTGCAATGGCACCTAATACCCCCGCTCCAATCACAGGGGTAATTCCTCCGTCTGCCGTAAGGCTTTTCATATCCCATGCATTGGTCCAGTTTGCAGTCCATACTTCAGGTTTAAAAAAAATAAATCCTGCTACAATTAATCCAAATAAGGATAAGAGTTTTGTTGTAGTAAAAATATTTTGTATCCACTTACCTCCCTTTACTCCTTTTGTATTTGTATACGTAAGAAAAATGATAAGAACAATCGCCACCAGTTGTGCAGGATAAATTTTCAATGATCCTATCTGCATTAAAATATTTTCATCCTTTAGTTCCAAAGCAGGAAAAAAGTATCCTGCAAATTTTGAGAAAGCCACACCCACGGCGGCTATGGTTCATGTTTGTATTACTGCAAAAAAACTCCAGCCATATAAAAAACCTACCAATGGATTGTAAGCTTCTTTAAGATAAACGTACTGCCCGCCTGCTTTTGGGAACATGGCGCTTAATTCCCCATAACTCATAGCAGCTGTCAGCGTCATGAATCCTGTTATCAGCCACACGGCTATCAGCCAGCCTGCGCTGCCCACGTTACGTGTTATATCTGCACTTACTATAAAAATACCTGAGCCGATCATTGACCCTGCAACGATCATTGTTGCATCAAACAATCCTAGCGTTGGCTTAAAAGAAGTGGCGTGTTGGCTCATAAAAAATCCCGTTTAATTACGGGATTGAAGATAATGTTTTCTATTTACAGTGATTAGTTATCAAAGAACAGGTATCAGTTGGCAGCAACTCCAACTTATAACTCATTACTGATAACTACTTCTTGTTCTTTGCATATAAATTATTCAGCCCGTTAATTACATCAGATGTAATATTTAATGCACTGTCTTTATAAAACATAAGCCCAGGTTCATACGAAAAAACATAATCGTACCTGCCGTCGTTATTATATTCTTTCAAAAAATTCTGAATTTTTGTCAAGATGTCTTCTTTCATTTTTGAATTCGAATTGTAAAGGTCATTATCCAGTGCCTGCTTTTTTGCCTGCAACCCTTGCTGCATTTGGTTAATTTCTTTCATTGCTGCTTCCTGTTCCTGTTGGCTCATGGTTGCACCTTTTTGCTGCAGTTGCATCGCCCTTGACTGGTAACGTTTTTGCAGATCAGTTACTTCATTATTACTGGCAGCCTGCTTGCGTTCAAAATCATCTTTCAATATTTTATAATATTCATAGCTGCTTTGTAAAGAATCAAGATCAATATAAGCAACCTTATTACCATGATTACAGGAATCTTCTGGTGAACGTAAGAGTGAAACAGTGTGTTTTTTTGAAGAAGAAAATTGCAGGTAATACAAGTAACCAACCAGCAATAATAAAACCATGTTAAGAATTAAGGAAAAATGCTTCATGCAATAGATATTTTGGTAAGGCAAGGTAAACCAAAGAGGAAAACCTGAAAAGTTAAAAAGGAGAAGGAATTTTTTTGATCTTGTAACGAGGTAAGTTATGTCCAGGTGAAAGCCTGCATTATCAATGGCTTAATGAAGTTTGTTCTTAACCGGATTAGCATCTTTTTGAAAAGAACTATAGTTCCTATTTTTGATCTCTGATAATTTGTTCTTCATGCTTACGACATTAAAAAGGGATTCGGAAGGGTTTGTTTTTCTTTGTTTCCGTAAAAGAACAAATCAACACGATTTCCCACACATGTTGTTGGCGTGTTAACAGGAACCAAAAGGCAGGTAAGTACTTTTGTTAGCAACCGTGAACCTGCGGACAACAAATGGGGCGACTACCTTGCCGTTAGACGCAATTACCCGAATCAGAAACCTTTCTGTGCGACAGGGTATACATTATTGAGCGGTGCAGGATCTTCGGATGCTACTCCAAATCTTACAATCTTTGGGCGTTCTTCTGAAGTATGATTTCGTTGAATTGTTTGTATCTTTATTTCCATGATGGCAGGTGTTTTACCTGCCATTTTTTTTAAATAATCTGCACATCCATTGCTACTGATTTATACTTTTGGTCCAGTTTTCTGAAACCACCCTCCCCTTTTCATAATCATCAACCACTAATATTAATTGATTATTATGATCACTATAAATCACGTTAATGTTAACCCCAGCCTGCTCCATCATACGTGCAATCTTACCCAATTGTCCGGGCACATCCTGCTTTAACCGCTGAACAAGAATGTCATTTTCAGCAATGACTGCCTTTTTCTTCCAAAGCTTTCCGGGCAGCAACAGTATCTTCAAAAAGAAAATGTGCTGAACTCTTGTCACCAACAACCCATGCACCGCCACCTTCAATACTTACGCCTGCAGCTGCTAATGCTTCGCCCATTTCAGCCAATGCACCGGGGCGGTGTTGTAAACGTATTTCTAAATCTTTCATCAACTAAAATTTTATCCCTGGATCATTTTTATTTCCGTTTTAACTGAATTGGCTATGTAACATTTTTCATGTGCCTGCTCATGTAACGCAGCCACCTGGTCATACGAAGGAATATTGTTGCCGGAAAAAATTATCGTTGGCTTCAGCGTAACAACAGTCATTGCCATTTGCCCATGCTCATTTTTACTCATTACACCTTCCGCATTGTCTTCATAAGTTTCAATACAATATTTTTGGGCTGCGGCAAGTGACAAAAAAAATAACATGTGGCAACTTGAAAGCGACGCTACAAAAGCATCTTCAGGATCAACAGCTTTCCCATCAGACATAGGAACAGGCACAACCTGCGGCGAGGAAGACGCAGTCACTTGTGCACCACCATCAAAAATCCATTTATGAACTCTGCTGTATTTGTTATCGGCAAAAGATTCGGCTGACCTCTTTTCCCAAAACACCTTTACATTATATTTCATTGCTATGATTTAAAAACTATCTACACCGCCTGCAAGTTAATTATCCTTAGGAAATTTTAAAAAACTCTTATACAGTAAAGCAGCATTCAGAGTTCAGAGCTGCATGCATCTAAATGACAAATACTTAATTTTATTATTAACTGAAAAGTTATTAATCTTACATCGACTTACTAACTACCCAAAGTGAGAAATTTTAAAAGACCATTTTTATTATTATCGTTTTTTGCTTTTGCAGGGTCGGCTGTTTCTCAGCCCAACTGGAATTACAAAGGCTATTTTAATTTCGGCTGTAATCTCAATCTCACTTATAATAAGTTTCAACAATTTCCCGGTTTACGTTTGTATGCAGCATTTATTGCAAAGGGAGTTTACAAAAAGAACTTTACAATTAACTATGGTCCCTCCCTATCTATTTATACAAAAACTCTAGGAGCAAATCTCAATCCACTGATAGGCGATATAGAGATTGATTTTACAAATTCATTTAGCATTGGTGGCACATTTGGTAAAGAACTTACCTACACAAAATTTTTCAAGACTATTAATACCGGTTCATTTTATAATATAGCCAGCAACAGAAAATATGCAGGCTACTTAAGCACTAATTTTATTTTAAACAATCACAGGCGAAACCAAATAGTAGGTTCTGTTTCATTTTCCACACCCGATGTAAGTATTAATTATTACAATGATGGCGCCCAGCCTTTCGATTTACTGCCGCTTGCAGATAATTTTGATCGCTGGTGGACAGGTGGCTTTGCAGTGTATATTCACAACCATAAAAATTATAATGTTGCCGAATTAAGCTTTGATCAATTTACAGGTTACTCTCCTTTATTATATGAGCTTTCAAATCTCATAGGAATAAATCTTCCGGATTATAACATCGAAGATTCCTCAGCAAATAAAAAGACAGGATAACGCCGGCATTTAATACATCTAATTATAACCTTAAAATATTTCCTGGTCCCGGTTATGCAATTGATGCAGGAGTGCTGGGCTCATTACGTACAAAAACAGGAAGAGTATTTGGGTTGCAGGAAATTATTCATACAATGTTTCGTTATCCCCTGCATCCCAATAACGACATTAATCGCTTTTACATTGGCGGTACCTATAATAATATGAACCATGTTAAACTATAAAAATATCTTATCCATATTTTTTTTGATTATAAGCCTTTCATCATGCATGGAACAAAAAGTACTGTTTAATTTTTATACTGATACGGATAATAATCCGGATACGGATAAGGATAAAAAGATTAATCAAAATGTGTTTAAAGAAATTCCGGGGCTGGGTTTATCAACTTATTTAAAATTTCCGATTAGCAAAAAAGCAAGTAAGATAGAAGTATACATTTCTTCTTTCCGTGAAAAATATATTGAAAAAGATCATTTACTTGAATACACAGAGCTGAATGATGACAGCAAAATTCCAAGCGCTGGCTATCGTAGTGTAGATGGATATTCGCAAGATCTCTATATCCTGAAATATGAATTCACTTATGCTATTACACGAAGAGAAAAAACACTGGAAGTGCCAACAGAAGCTGCTGTATTTTTTTCAGTAAAATATAATGGCAGGGGTGATACTATTGGTGTAACACCTTGCTATTTTGAGTATAATAAATACTAAGGATAATGTTATTGCTTTCGATACAAAGTTGTCGTTAAAAAAAGAAGGAAACAACTATTATCTCAAATGGCATTAGAAAAAGAAGAATTTGAATGGGCTCTTATTCATGCCAGCCAATTTTCCTGCTCATCCTTCAAAATCTAAAACCAAATTAAACATTGAAAAGGTAGTAAAACTTGATCCCGGAAAAATAGGTGGTATAAGCCATTGGTTTTTAATATTGCTAAAATTTTTCATGATCCCACAGCTCTGCAGTTTCATTATGAAACTACTCTTCGCCTAAAACCTTAAACATGTCAACAGCTAATAAAAAATCTTCAAAAGCAGCAAAAAAAGCTCCTTCAAAAAAAAGCAAGGCAAAGAAAAGCAAAGCAAAAAAATCTGCAACAAAAAAAACTGCAACAAAAAAAACCTCTTTAAAAAAATCCAAGCCAGGCCCAGTAACTTCTGCAAGCCCGCTTTCATCAGATTGTAAATGCAAACAAAAAAAACCTAAAGGCAAATTCTTTTGTTTCCGGCTGGAGCAAGGCAGGTGGGTTCAATCCTCATTTATTCCATTTCCAACAAAAGAAGCATGTGAAGAAGCAATGTGTGAAGAATAAGACTTCTGCTTAATTTTTGATTTTAGCTGCTCTAAACACGTTAACAGCAGCGGGCTTTTGAATAAATAAACCCCTGCTTCAGTTTCATAAAACTTTGCAAAACTATAATTAGATAGGTTTTTTACACTATGGTTACTAAACATATTTCCCCGTATAACTTTCATTTACTTTTTTTAACCCCGCCGGAATGCCTGCGTATACAAGATTTCCACCACCATCACCGGCTTCAGGTCCAAGGTCAATAACCCAGTCAGCAGATCTTATCACATCGGTATTATGCTCTATCACTAAAATGGAATGTCCCTGTTCTATCAATGCATCAAAAGAAGTGAGCAGTTTTTTTATATCGTTAAAATGAAGTCCTGTTGTGGGCTCATCAAAAATGAACAACACATGCCCCTGGCCTTTGCCTTTACCAAGGAAAGATGCAAGCTTAACTCTCTGAGCTTCTCCCCCTGAAAGTGTATCAGATGATTGTCCGAGTTTTATATAACCTAATCCAACATCGCTTAAAGGTTTTATCTTTTTAGCAACGTCATCACCGGACTTGCTGTCATCTTTAAAAAATTCCATTGCTTCATCAACACTCATTTCCAGCACATCATAAATATTTTTTTCCTTGTAAGTAACTTCTAAAACTTCTTCTTTAAACTTTTTACCCCCGCATACTTCGCATAACAAATGCACATCCGCCAAAAACTGCATCTCTACAACCTGGTCTCCTTCTCATTTGCATGCATCACATCTGCCGCCTTCCACATTAAAAGAAAAATGCTTTGGCAAAAAGCCTCTCATTTTACTCAAGGGCTGTTTTGCATATAGATCTCTTATTTCGTCATAGGCTTTTATGTACGTTACAGGATTGCTTCGTGATGATTTACCGATCGGGTTCTGATCTATCATTTCAATTTGCGTGATATAATCTACATCCCCTTCAATGCCCCTGTGCAAACCAACCTTATCAGCAAACTCTCCCTTTATTTTTTTTAATGCAGGATATAGGATTTGTTTTACAAGAGTTGTTTTTCCGCTTCCGCTAACACCGCTTATAATACACAAAACATTTAAAGGAATAACAACATTAATATCCTGCAGGTTATTTTGTCTTGCACCCTGCACAGTTATTGATCGATTCCATTTACGAACAACTTTAGGAGGATCGATCTTTAATTCTCCTTTTAAATATTTTCCTGTAAGGCTTTTTTTATTTGCAATAAGCTCGTCATAATTTCCTTCAGCAACTACTTCACCACCTAAATGGCTTGCTAGTGGTCCCATATCAATTATGTGATCAGCCTGTCTCATCATCATCTCATCATGCTCCACAACAACCACCGTGTTTCCAAGATCTCTAAGCTCTTTTAAAACCACAATTAATCTTTCCGTATCTCTTGAATGCAAGCCAATAGAAGGCTCATCTAAAATGTATAACGAGTTAGTAAGATTACTCCCCAAACTTCTTGTAAGCTGGATGCGTTGGCTCTCACCGCCGCTTAATGAATTGGCTAACCGATTTAACGTTAAATATCCAAGACCAACATCCATCAACGTTCTGATACGATTATTAATCTCTATCAATATTCTCTTGCCAACCGTATTATCATATTCATCTAATACTATCCCGACAAACCATTTTTGAAGATCTTTTATGGGCATCTCACACAATGCACCAATGTTTTGATGTGCAACCTGAACATATAAAGCCTCTTTCCGTAACCGGTAACCATGGCATTCAGGACAAAGCGTTCTGCCACGATAGCGGCTTAATAAAACACGGTATTGAACTTTATATAAATTTTGTTCTACTTCTTTAAAAAAATCATTAATGCCGCCAAAATGGTCATTGCCTGTCCACAATAAACTGTACTCTGAAGTTGTAAGATCAAGGATTGGTTTATGAACAGGAAAATCAAAACGCTTTGCACTTCTTATTAATGCTTCTTTCCATAATCCCAGTTTTTCTCCACGCCATGGAGCAACAGCATTTTCATAAACACTTAATCTCTTATCAGGAATTACCAGGTCAGGGTCAATGCCAAGCACCAGGGAAAAACCGCCGCATGTAGGGCAGGCGCCATAAGGGTTGTTGAAAGAAAATAAATTGGGAACAGGCTCCTCAAACTTTAATCCATCTAATTCAAACTTGTTTGAGAATTGTAGAATATTCTCAGCATTAATTTCTAAAACCACTTCGCCTTCACCTTCATAGAAAGCTGTATTAACTGAATCGGAAATACGATGTATATCATCTTCATCAAAATCTTTTACCACTAGCCTGTCAATAAGAACATAAGCGGTCCGATGCTGGAAGTAAGATTTAAAATCTTTTGTTTCCTGTATATCTTCTATTCTCAAAATTTGTTTGTCAACATAAATTCTTGAAAACCCTTTTTGCATCAGTATATTCAATTCTTCTTTTATATCCCTTTTATGATGTTGTTTAAAAACAACAAGCAATAAAACTTTGTCGCCTGTTTTTAATTTAGTAATTGCTTCCACAACATCTTTTACATCATCTTTCTTTACTTCTCTGCCTGATACGGGAGAAATTGTTTTACCAATTCTTGAAAACAACAATCGCAGGTAATCATAAATTTCTGTCATGCTACCCACAGTAGAACGGGGCGTACGTGTTGTAACTTTTTGTTCAATAGCAATTGCAGGGCAAAGTCCTTTTATGTAATCAACATCGGGCCTATTCATTCTTGCCATCAACTGGCGTGCATAAGAGCTTAAGCTTTCTGCATACCTCCTTTGCCCTTCAGCAAATAATGTATCAATAGTCAAGGATGATTTACCGGAGCCTGATACGCCTGTTACCACAATTAATTTATTGCGCGGAATTTCTACCGTAACATTTTTAAGATTATGCATTCGGGCACCTTTAATAAATATGCCGTTGTTACGCTCAAACTTTTTAACTATGGGAGTTTTTTCCTTAAATGATTTTAATGTACTCATTGCGGAATGCAAAGGTACTTCGGATTAATATTTATTACGCTTCATGTGCAATAAGACAGATTTAAATTTATTGTGCCACAAAAAATATTTTAAAAATAATTATGAAAAAATTTGTTTATACCAAAAGTTTACATACTTTCACGCTTCCAATATCTCAAGTAAAGATGAAAAACTATCTGCCCTTCGCAATAGCTTCTACTCTTCCTCTTATTTATTGGTAATTTAAACAATATCCAATAATCCAAAAAATGTAGAAGTTTTATGAAATCCCTTACGAATCTTTCCGACCAGCAGCTTATTCATTTGTATATGGATGGCGATGCTGAATCTCTTTCGACACTTGTATTACGTTACAAGGACAAAATTTACACGTCAATTTATTTACTGGTAAAAGACAAATATCTTGCAGAAGACATCTTCCAGGATGCGTTCATCAGAGTAATTGACACACTAAAAACCGGCAGGTACACAGATGAAGGTAAATTTTTACCATGGGCTATGAGAATAGCACACAATCTCTGTGTAGATCATTTTAGAAAAGTAAAACGCACACCCACAATTAAAACTAGTGATGACCGCGACATTTTTGAGGTAATTAATTTTTCTGAACCCGGCGCCGACCATCGAATGATGCAGGGTCAAAGCCATGATAGGGTAAGAAAAATGCTGGAACTACTTCCTGAAGATCAAAGAGAAGTTATCATTATGAGACACTATGCAGATCTTAGCTTTAAAGAAATTGCAACACTCACCAATTGCAGTATAAACACAGCTTTAGGTCGCATGCGTTATGGTCTTATTAACTTAAGAAAAATGATGGTTGAAAAGCAGATAGCTTTATAAACAATTTTGTAACCCCCAATAGTTATTTAAATCCTTCCTTAACCGGAAGGATTTTTTTATTGATATATTTATATTTCGTTTATCAGCTTATTCAGCATCAGGAAACATTTGTGGCGATGCTCCGTTCAACATTAGATCTTTAGGCGTCAAAAAGTCATGGAAATCGTTTTTTATTTTCTGCCTTTACTTCATTTAAAATTTTTACAAAGCGATTAACATCAGGTTCATACCCGCCTGCATTTTTTATGATCATACCATTCTGATCAGTAAAAATATATAATGGCTGTGCATTGGAGTTAGCAATAGTGGCTTCAAAGTCAAGATTTTTAGCGCCTACATTTTTTACTTTAGAATTATCAAACTTGGAAGTATACTTTTCATTTTCGGGTAGCTCTCTTTTTTCATCAACATACAACGAAGCAACAATAAAATCTTTATGAAGCATATCGCTTACCTCCGGCTTTGATAAAACTTCTGCTTCCATTTTACGGCAATTGGCGCAACTATGCCCTGTAAAATCTATCATTATAGGACGCTTCATTTGCCTAGCTGCCGCAACAGCTTCTTCAAAATCAAAAAATGTTTCAACACCCGGTATTTCTGATGATAAAATATCAATGTATTTTTTAGGCTTTATAATTAATTCGTTGGTGTTGTAATTTTGAATTGAATCGTTGCCTGAACTTTTGTTACTCCTGATAAGTTTTTCTAAATTGAAATCCTGTGTTTTATTTTCCGGCAACCAGCCACTTATTCCATTTAATGGAGCACCCCACAATCCGGGGATCATATAAACCGTAAAGGCGAGTGCGCCAATAGCAAAAAATATTCTTGTAACTGAGAGGTATGGTAGCCCGTAATCATTTAATGGTAAATGATCATCATGTTTAAATTTTAATTTCCCTAAAAGATAAATGCCGAGTAAAC
>JBPCQG010000450.1:0-15215 GCA_050998315.1 Chitinophagaceae bacterium | reverse complement strand
ATTTACTGAATCTGTCTCTTTGTAATCTTTTAAAAAGATTTCATAACCACCTATCTCATCAGGCTTCCAGTCGTTTAACCGTTGTATCAGTTTAAGATCCCCCAGACAAAAGTTGTGATCATATTCATCTATGCCTGTTTTAAAAATCCCCGCTATTATTCATCTTCTTGCCCGTTTGCTTCCATCACTTTGTATAAAAAAAATATCTACACTGTCACTTACATTTACCTGCAATTGATTAGCAGTATATGCAGAAATATTTATCTCCTTGCTGTAACCACTGTCTTTAAAAGAGAGCCATTTACCCTTCAATAAAAAATCATTTATCCTGCTAAAATCAAAACTGTTATCAACTCCTTTTAGTAAAACGCTTTCTATTTCTTCTTTAAATTTTATTATTGAAGATTTGGTGGCATAGCGTTCAACACTTTTTACCTGCTGAAGATGACGTATAAAATTTTCGAGAGTATCATTTTTTTCTATCGGGTATTCTTCTGCAATGTTTGATTGTGTTATCACATTTTGCTGCACACGTACATGCCCCCAAAAGCTAAAAACCTTATTGCTGATAACATTTTGGAAACCGTTAACAAAGCTCAGTGCAACTATCATCACTGCTACACTTATCATTGTTGCAGTAATTGCAAGCCCGATAATAAAACGTGAAAATGTTTTCTGCCTGTTAAAAGCTATTCGTTTTGCAATAAAAGATGAAACATTCAAACGGCATACTTTTGGTATCTTGTAAAACTAATTTTTTTAAATCATTTTAGATGTACCCCGGTAACCACCTTATCAAATATCTATTAATAAGTATTTTTTTGTTTTCATATTATTGTGCGGAAGCGCAAGTTGCTGACAGCATTTATAAACGCAATATCAAAACAGTGCGCCTGCATAATTATGGCGATCAGTTATCGCTGCCCGTCATCAACCTCAATACCAATGACCAGGTTGAACTACATTTTGATGATCTGCAGGGTGATGTAAAGTATTATTATTATACATTTCAACTTTGTGATAGAGAATGGACACCTGTTAATCTTAGCCAGTTTGATTACCTGAAGGGCTTTACGCAAATGCGGATAAATAATTACAGGTTTTCATCAATTGCTTTTACAAAATATACACACTACCAGGCGATACTTCCCGATAAAAGTTCTTATCCAATAAGATCAGGAAATTTTTTACTTAAAGTTTATTTGGATGGTGATACTTCAAAACTTGCATTTACAAAAAGAGTTTTAGTAGTTGATAACAAATCAACAATTTCCGCAAGAATTACGCAACCATTTTCACCACAATATTTTCGTACGCATCAAAGGCTTGAATTCAATGTAAATATTAATGGCTTAAATACTTTTAGTGCTGCACAACAAATAAAGGTTGTGGTGCTGCAAAACAAAAGATGGGATAAAGCTGTTACAAATATTGTCCCCACTTTTGTACGTGGAAATTCTCTTGAATATAATACGGAGAATAATTTAATTTTCTCGGCAGGAAAGGAATGGAGATGGCTTGACCTGCGTGATTTTCATCTACAAACAGACAGGGTTAAAAAAGCAGATTATAAAAAGAATTCAACTGAAGTTTTTGTAAAAACTGATGTAGAGAGAGCAACAGAACGATATATTTACTATCGTGATATCAACGGAATGTATATAATAGAGACAACTCAAAGCGTTAATCCTTTTTGGCAAAGTGATTATGCTACCGTTCATTTCACTTTTTTACCGCCGGATAGTACAGAGTATTTGAAGAGAGATGTTTACCTGTTTGGGCAATTAACCAACTATGCATTTACTGATAGTACAAAAATGCGGTTCAATTCTGAAAAGGGGGTATACGAAACGCATCTCTTTTTAAAACAAGGTTATTATAATTACACTTACATAGTTGGTGATAAAAATAATTTTGCAAACCAGCAGGAGGTTGATGGAAACTATTTTGAAGCTGAAAATGCGTATACCATTTTAGTGTATTACAAATCTTTTAATGGCAGGTCTGACGAACTTCTTGGTGCTGCTACTATTAATTCACGAACTGATAAAGCGGGTTTTGGGTATTAAGACTCTCCCTCCATCTCCCTTTTCCTGCGGAGAGAGAACGTTAATGTATTAAATAATCATCATCAGCACTTCCACATCATTTCTTATATTTTAATAGCCATAGAATATGGTTGGCGATAGGCGAGGCTTTTTATTTATATTTGCATCGGCAAGTCTTATACGGCCAGCTCCTGTTGAACTCCCCCAGGATCGGAAGATAGCAAGGGTAAATGGTTGAGCGGTGCGATATAAGTAACTTGCCATTTTTGTGCCCAGCTCTGTAGGGTCCAATTAAAAATTCTTTCTATTTTATTATTCTACATTTGCTGTTGATTATAAACTATTAAAAACAAAATCCCCTTTAGGGGTATGGAATATGAAATTTTTTATAGATACAGCCAATCTCGATCAAATAAAGGAAGCAAACGATTTAGGTATACTTGATGGTGTTACAACTAATCCATCTCTTATGGCAAAGGAAGGTATTAAAGGGCAGGAAGCGGTGTATAACCATTATAAAACCATATGCGAAATGGTGAATGGCGATATAAGCGCTGAAGTGATTACTACAGAGTTTGATAAGATTGTTGAAGAGGGTAAAAAATTAGCAGCTATTCACAAAAATATAGTTGTAAAAGTGCCAATGATAAAAGACGGCGTAAAGGCAATCAAGTGGTTTACAGATAACGGGATAAGAACAAACTGTACTTTGGTATTTTCCGCCGGGCAGGCAATACTCGCCGCAAAAGCAGGAGCAGCTTATATTTCACCATTTATAGGCAGAATTGATGACGGAGGCTGGGATGGCATGGAATTAATTGTTCAAATGGCACATATATTCCAGGTACAGGGATATGAATCGGAAATATTAGCGGCTTCTATACGTTCTCCGAATCATATTATCAAATGTGCTGAAGCAGGGGCAGATGTTGTTACATCTCCTTTGGAATCTATTTTAGGATTATTGAAACATCCGTTAACTGATATTGGGTTAGCTAAGTTTTTAGAGGACGCTAAAAAATCTGCGTAGTTAAAAGTTAATAGGGTGCCAACCGGTTTAGCCATACCCTTACTCATTATATTAAAATGCCCGGAAGATCTTTTTGTTATAAGCCGGGCATTTTGTTTCTTGTGGAGGGAAATTAATTTCTACTTTTTCTTTCTGGATTTATTCTTAAAAATTTCATCATCAGTTGGTAATTTTTCATCATCAGGTTTTTTCTTTATATAAATGATGAACTCTTTACTTATTTGTGGATTTCCTTTTAAAACAACTTTTATAAAAACCTTATCATTATTAAAACCTTTATCAAGCCATAAATTATTGCCTGAAAATTTTCCATCGCTTGCCCAGAAAATAATATGAGTACTGTCAAGAGGGATATATTTGGCATTTGATAATTGACCATCAACATTTATATAATTATAAGTTCCTTTTTTTAGACTATCTGTATACAGGTTAACAAAAATATTTTCAATTTTTTGTGCCTTTGCAAACGTTGAAAGCAAGATCGATACGGCAGTAAAAAATTTTTTTAAATGCATACTACTATAGTTGTAAAATACTATGCCAAAAGTTGCATGCAATTCCTAAAACTCTAAAATACAACCTCATTAAAAAAACTATTTGTATAAATAAAAAATCTCACGCATATTTGCATTATAAATGATAATTCAAGCAAATAATAATAGCTGGTGGTGGCAATCAATTTTTTGATTGTGTCGCTTTGTTATATTTATTTGTTACAAATAATTCAGCCCGACACAAATTGTCGGGTTTTTTAATTTTATTAAATGAAGAAGATAGAAATTAATACCTCATTTAAAAAACTTTTAGCTGATGTATATACCCCGGTAGGTATTTATCTCAGGCTAAGAGATAGATTCAGAGATACTATTTTGCTGGAAAGCACAGATTTTCATGCAGGTGAAAACAGCTATTCTTTTATTGGCATAAATGCCATTGCAGGTATTGAGATCACCAATCCGGATGAGATTGAATTTAAACTCCCCGGCAAGAATCCGGAAAAGATAAAAATTGATAAAACAAATAATATCACAAATCATCTTTGGGCCTTTATGCAAAGATTTCAACTTAAAGATATTGCAAAAAAGCCGGTGAATATTGCACAGGGATTATTTGGATATACAACGTATGATGCTGTTCAATTCTTTGATACTATTAATTTGGGTGCTTCGAAAGTCTCCCCTATGGGCCAAGGTTTGAAGGAGGACGAGATTCCTCTAATGCGTTACCGATTGTATCAATATGTTATCGCTGTTGATCATTTTAAGGATGAATTGTTCATTTGTGAAAATCATATAAATAATATTTTAAGTGAAGGTGATGTTGTGGAAAGCCTGATAAAAAGTAAAGATGTTCCGGTATATCCTTTCAAAATAAGAGAAGAAGAAACTTCATCAATAACTGATGAAGAATATATTAAGATGGTAAAAAAAGGAATTGCGGATTGTCATCGTGGAAATGTTTTCCAGATCGTTTTAAGCAGAAGATTTAAACAATCATTTACAGGAGATGAATTCAATGTTTATAGAGCTTTACGCAGCATTAACCCGAGCCCATACCTTTTTTATTTTGATTATGGTGATTACAAATTGATGGGAAGCAGCCCCGAAAGCCAATTGATTATTGAAAATAGCAAAGCTACTGTACATCCCATTGCAGGAACATTTAAAAGAACCGGCAATGATGAAGTTGATCAGCAAATGGCTGCGGGTTTGTTAACTGATAAAAAAGAAAACGCCGAGCATGTAATGCTGGTTGACCTTGCGAGAAATGATCTTAGTAAGATGTGTGATGATGTAAAGGTCACCGAGTTTTCAAGGATTCAATATTACTCCCATGTGATCCATTTGGTGAGCGAAGTAAAAGGAGCACTGAGAAAAGATACTAATCCATTTGATCTGTTAGCAGTAACCTTTCCTGCGGGCACTTTGAGTGGTGCGCCAAAATACAAAGCCATGCAACTTATAAATGAATATGAATCCGAGGCAAGAAGTTATTATGGAGGCTGTATTGGTTTTATCGGGTTTGATGGCAATTGTAATCATGCAATAATGATAAGAACTTTTTTGAGTAAAGATAATTCTCTCACTTACCAGGCAGGTGCAGGTATAGTTGCAGTATCAAATCCTGAAAGCGAATTACAAGAAGTGAATAATAAATTAAATGCATTAAGAATGGCAATTGAGATGGCAGGAACCCTCTAAATCTCCCTAAAGTGAGACTTAAAAAGGTTATACAAAATTGAACTTAATATTATGAATCAAGTTTTGAATAATATTCCAAAATGCATTTAATAATTTAAATTATAAAGCCTCCCTTTAGGGAGGTTTCGAGGGTAAAATGAAAATATTAATTTTTGATAATTACGATTCGTTCACCTACAACCTGGTGCATTTGGTGGAAAAGATATTGCATCAAAAAGTAGATGTGTATCGTAACGATCAAATAGCGCTTGAAAATGTGAAGGAATATGATAAAATAATTCTGTCTCCCGGACCAGGAATACCTGATGAAGCGGGAATGTTATTACCTTTAATAAAAGAATATGCTTCAACCAAATCTATATTGGGAGTTTGTTTGGGGCACCAGGCTATTGGCGAAGCTTTTGGCGGAACGCTCCTAAATTTAAGCACAGTATTTCATGGCGTGGCAACTGACTGTCAACTTTCAACAAACAATTATAAACTGTTTAAGGGTTTGTCACAAAAAATTACGGTCGGACGCTATCATTCATGGATAGTAAGTGATAATGATTTTCCCGAAGATTTGGAAATAACAGCCCGGGATGAAAACAATTATATTATGGCACTCCAACATAAAACATTTGATGTACAGGGCGTGCAGTTTCATCCTGAAAGTATTCTAACACCAGATGGTGAAAAAATTATGATGAACTGGCTTGAACTTTGATTTGGATGGGTTGGGGTGTTATGGGAAATGATTTAAAATAAAAAACTTTTTATGGCAGACTTTAAGTATGGTGAAATAACAGAGAAGATCATTGGTGCTGCATTCAGAGTGCACGGTGCATTAGGTAATGGATTTCAGCAGGTCATTTATCAAAGCGCAATGGAGTTAGAGTTTAAATTAATTCACCTGGATTTTGTAAGGGAAGTTGATATGCCTATTTATTATATGGATCAACAAATAGGAACCAGGAGAATAGATTTCTTAGTAAATAATTTAATTAGCTTAGAACTTAAGGCTATAATTAAATTGGAAGATGTACATATACCCCAGGGCATAAATTATTTGGAAGCATATAATCTTGAGATTGGATTATTAATAAATTTTGGTGCAAAGCGCTTAGAGTTTAACAGGTTTACAAATAAAAAATATAGGCCTCAAATTATTCAAAATAAGGTTAAAATTATTCAACATCCCACCAATCCAATTCATCCCATTACTCCCACCTCAGATAAATGAAAAAAATTCTTTCTTTTTTGTTCGAACACAAAACTTTAGAAAGAGCTTCTGCAAAAGAAGTATTATTAAAAATATCCAAAGGTTTGTACAACGAAAGTGAGATCGCATCTTTCACCACGGTATTTCTTATGCGAAGTATTACTATTGATGAACTGCTGGGTTTTAAAGATGCATTAATCGAATTATGTGTTCCGGTAAATTTTACGGGTCACCAGGTTCTGGATATTGTAGGTACTGGGGGGGACGGAAAAAATACGTTTAATATTTCAACACTTAGTTCTTTTATTGTTGCGGGCACAGGAAACAAAGTTGCCAAGCATGGTAATTATGGGGCATCTTCAATAAGCGGTTCCAGTAATGTGATGGAACAATTGGGTTATAAGTTCACTAATGATAAAGACATTTTAACGAGGCAGATAGAAGAGGCAAATATTTGCTTTTTACATGCGCCCTTATTTCATCCCGCTTTAAAAATTGTTGCACCAATAAGAAAAAACTTAGGTGTAAGAACATTCTTCAATATGTTAGGTCCAATGGTTAATCCTGCTATTCCTGATTACCAATTGGTGGGAGTTTTTAATTTGGAAATGGCAAGGATATATAATTATTTATTGCAGCAAACAAATAAAACGTTCACAATCATTCATAGCCTTGATGGCTATGACGAAATTTCTTTAACGAATGATACCAAAGTGATCACTAACAAAGGTGAAAAGATTTTAACGCCTCAGGATCTTGGGAAAAGATCAGTAAGTCCTGAAGATATTCAGGGAGGAAATTCAGTTGAAGAAGCTGCCAAAATCTTTTTACGAATTTTAAAAGGAGGAGGATCATGGGCACAAAATGCTGTGGTGATAGCCAATGCAGCTATGGCTTTGCAGTGTATTGGCAAGTACGATAATTATGAACAATGTTATTCAGTTGCAGTGGAGAGTTTAGAAAGCGGAGCAGCATTACGGTCATTAAATAAAGTTATTGAGGCAACATGAATAATATTTTGGAAAAAATAGTTAAAGAGCGAAAACGCACAATTAAAAAATTGAAGCGAATAATTTCAGAAGAACAATGGGAAATGATGCCGCTTTTTCTAAAAGAATGTGTATCTCTTAAAAAGGCATTGTTGGATAAAGACAACACCGGAATAATTGCGGAATTCAAAAGGGCATCTCCCTCCAAAGGAATTATAAATGCTGATGTTGATGTTTTTGATGTTGTTTTGGATTATCAGATGAATGGTGCCACAGGGCTTTCGATTCTTACTGAGCCAATTTTTTTTGGGGGTAACAATGATGATATACTTACCGTATCATCATCGCTTTCCCTCCCTATTTTGAGAAAAGATTTTATTGTGGATGAGTACCAGGTTGTGGAAACAAAAGCATTGGGTGCAGATGTTGTTTTATTAATTGCTGCGGTAATAACAAAATTGGAAACTCGACGATTCACAAAACTGGCGCATGAATTAGGGATGGAAGTTATTTTAGAAATTCACAACGAAATGGAATTAGATTGGATAAGTGATGAGATTGACATTGTTGGTGTGAACAATCGTGATCTTAAAACTTTCTCTGTAGATATCAATCGCTCGAAAGAATTAAGCAAAAAAATTCCTTCTGATAAAATCAAAATATCAGAAAGTGGAATCGGAGATGTAGCTACAATAAGTCTTTTGCAGCAACACGGGTTTAATGGATTTTTAATGGGGGAAAAGTTTATGAAAGAAAAAGTTCCGGGGGAAGCATTTAAAATTTTTGTTGAAGAGTTAAATAAAAATAAATGAAAATAAAAGTTTGCGGAGTAACGCAGATAGAGCAATTAAAACAGTTGGATGAACTTGGAATTGATTATGCCGGATTGATCTTTTACGAACGTTCACCAAGGTATGTTCTAAATAAATTACGCAGTGAAGCTGTACATAAATTGGAACTTAAAATACAAAAGGTGGGTGTATTTGTAAATACATCTGAAGAGGATATTATGACACAAATTGAATTGTATGGGTTAGATATTGTTCAGCTGCATGGTGATGAAACACCTGCATTTTGTAAGCACATCAGTAATGCTGTAAGCGTTATAAAGGCGTTCAGAATAACTAAGAACAATGAACAAAATATTGACTGGATGATAAAACCTTATGAAGATGTTTGTGATTATTATTTATTTGATACCAATAGAAAAGGAGCTTATGGAGGGACAGGTGAAAAATTTGACTGGCAAATTTTAAACAGTAATAAAATTAATAAACTCTTTTTTTTAAGTGGAGGAATAGGGTTAGAGGATATTGATAAAATCAAAAATTTTCATCATCCCTTCTTATATGCCATAGATGTAAATAGTAAGATGGAATTAGAACCAGGAGTTAAAGACTTAAACCGAATTAAAATGTTTATCCAGGAATTAGAAGAAGGGATTTCAAAAAAATAAAATGAAAGAAGCTAAAAGAAAACAAAGCACTTTAAGTGTTTGGAGTGTAAACGAGCATGGCTACTATGGCGAGTTTGGCGGCGCCTTTATTCCTGAAATGCTATATCCTAATGTGAAAGAATTACAGGAAAAGTATTTATCAATAATGGGTGATTTAGATTTTAAAAAAGAATTTGATAAGCTGTTGAAAGATTATGCAGGAAGACCAACACCTTTGTTTTTAGCAGAGCGATTGAGTGAAAAGTATGGTGCCAAAATTTATTTAAAGCGTGAAGATCTTTGCCACACAGGTGCACATAAAATTAACAATACCATTGGGCAAATTTTGTTGGCTCAAAAATTAGGAAAGAAAAGAATTATTGCAGAAACCGGTGCCGGGCAACATGGTGTTGCGACAGCAACTGTTTGTGCTCTAAAAGGTTTGGAATGTATTGTTTTCATGGGGGAAAAAGATATGGAAAGGCAGGCCCCAAATGTGGCAAGAATGAAAATGCTCGGTGCCACCGTGATACCTGTGCTTAGTGGAAGCAAAACATTAAAAGATGCTACCAATGAGGCTATCAGGGATTGGATAAATCATCCTGAAGATACCTATTATATTATAGGCAGTGTAGTTGGTCCGCATCCCTATCCTGATATGGTTGCCCGCTTTCAGAGTGTTATAAGTGAAGAAATACGCAAACAATTGCTGGAGAAAACAGGAAATGAATTACCTGATTATGTGTTTGCCTGCGTAGGTGGGGGAAGCAATGCAGCAGGAGCATTTTATCATTTTTTAGATGTCTCTTCTGTAAAATTGGTTGCTGTTGAAGCAGCAGGACAAGGCATTGATTCAGGTTTTTCAGCAGCAACAACACAGTTGGGTACACCGGGAATTTTACATGGAAGCAAAAGTCTTGTTATGCAAACTGCAGACGGACAGGTTGTAGAGCCCCACAGTATTTCAGCAGGATTGGATTACCCGGGAATTGGCCCTATGCATGCACATTTATATAAATCAGGAAGAGGCATCTTTTTAAGTGTTACAGATAGCGAAGCTGTAGAAGCAGCGATGGAATTAGCAAAGCTTGAAGGCATTATTCCTGCCCTGGAGCCTGCGCATGCCTTGTTTGCTTTAAGAAAGGTGAAAATAAAAAAAGATAATATCGTTGTTGTGAATCTTAGTGGAAGAGGAGATAAAGATCTGGCAACTTATATGAGATATATCAAATAACCTCATCCTATCCTTCTCCTTTAGGAGAAGGCAACACAGGATACAAAGCGAATTTTTATGAAAGAGTATAATGAAAATCTACATAATAGTGCAAAAGGTTCTACTTATGATAATGCAAAATTTCTAAGAGAGTGTAAAACAAAAGCAGAAAATATACTCTGGGAAAATCTAAGAAACAGGCAATTAAATAATTTAAAATTCAGGCGGCAACATCCCTTTGCAGAATATGTATTGGATTTTTATTGTCATGAAGTAAAGTTGTGCGTTGAAGTTGATGGCAATGTTCATAATGAAAAGGCAATAATTGAAAATGATAATGAGCGCACAAAAGTTTTAAATGAAAACGGGATCAGTGTTGTTCGATTTAAAAATGACGAAGTTATCAGTGATATAAATACCGTTCTTAAAAAAATAGTTGATTGTACTGCCCCCCTCTCCAAAAGGAGAGGGGTTGGGGGTGAGGTAAATAACCGCATAACAAAATTATTTTCTGAAAAAAAGAAAGATATACTGAATGTCTACTGCACTGCAGGGTTTCCCCAATTAAATGATACTTTAAAAGTTCTTTTTTCATTACAAAAATATGGTGCTGATATGGTTGAGATCGGAATGCCCTATAGTGATCCTTTGGCAGATGGGCTTGTGATACAGCAAAGCAGTACAGTTGCATTACAAAATGGAATAACTATCAAAAAAATATTTGAACAACTTTCGCAATGGAGAAATCCAGGCTCCCCTTTAGGGGATGGGGGCCTTCCCTTGATACTAATGGGCTATCTGAACCCCGTTATGCAATTTGGGATTGAAAAATTTTGTAAACTGGCAAAGGAAGTTGGAGTGGATGGGATCATTCTGCCCGACCTCCCTATTTATGAATTTGAGAATGAATACAAACAGTATTTTGAACAAAATGATCTTCATTTTGTTTTTTTGATCACCCCGGAAACTTCTGAAGAAAGAATAAGGAAAATAGATAAGTTAAGTAAAGGGTTTATTTACGCCGTATCATCATCTTCCACAACGGGTAATAACAAAGAGATGGATCAGCAGGAGAATTATTTTTTAAAATTGCAGAAAATGAATTTAAAAAATCCCATACTTGTGGGGTTCGGTATTAAAGACAAGCAAACTTTTCAAGCAGCATGTAAATATAGTAACGGCGCAATTATCGGCAGTGCTTACATCAATGCTTTGCAAATTGCAAATGATATTGACAGTGCAACACAACAATTCCTTAACAAGGTTTTACGTTAATAAATATCATTCTAAACCCTGTGTGATAAAAAGCAGTCTTTATCTACATAAAACAAAGTAAATTGCGCCACAATAAAATAACGATGAGATCAATATTAATTTTGTTTTTTTTAATGCCTTTAATTGGATATTCCCAGGTAAAAAAAACAACGAAGACAAAACCAAAAGTGCAGGTTCCTTCGTTTGACGGATATTTTATAACAGGTATTGTTTCAGGTTTTGCAGATGGAACGCCTGTATCTTTTTTAAACGAACAAACAAACGCACCGGAACAACAGGCTGTAATTAATAAGGGAAAGTTTATCATAAAAGGAAAATTGAAACAGCCCGCTTTTAAAGGATTGATATTTAATAATGCTCAACCTTTAGTCCCTTTATTTCTTGATAACAGTAATATAATGATTACAGGCAGTAAAGATGCCTTGGATAAGCTTGTTATAACAGGTTCGCCTTCTCAAAACGAATTTAAAATTTATACGGATGCGATAAAACCATATGAAAAATCTCTTTTACCTGATGCTGAATATGACTCTGCTGCAATTAATAATATTGCAAGGATCAGCGAAGATTTTGTAAAAAAATATCCTGCCTCTTATGTTGCTCCTTTAGCAATAATACGTTTATACCAGGCAACACAAAATGGGACAAAAACCGAAGAACTGTATAAATTAATCCTTGCAGATATTCAATTTAGTTCTTTAGGAAATTATGTAAATCAGCTTATTGCTGAATCAAAAATAAATCCTGTAGGATCCCTTATTGCAGACTTTTCTCAAACAGATACAGCAGGTACTCCTGTTACTATTTCTGCTTTTAGAGGTAAGTATGTTTTAATTGATTTTTGGGCAAGCTGGTGCCGTCCCTGTCGCCAGGAAAATCCAAATGTAGTGGCGGCTTTTGATAAGTTCAAAAATAAGAACTTCACTATTTTAGGTGTATCCTTAGATCAAAATAAAAAGGCATGGTTAGATGCGATTAAAATGGATGGACTTAACTGGAGTCATATTAGTGACCTGAAGGGATGGGGAAACCAGGTAGCTGCAATTTTTAAAGTCACCAGCATTCCTCAGAATTTATTATTAGACCCCGATGGTAGAATTATTGCGAAAAACCTTCGTGGTGGTGTCCTGGCAAGCAGGCTTAATGCATTGTTGAGATAATTTTTTTTCAATTCACCATTCATTCTTCATTAACTGTCTTTTGTACAGCTGCACTGCATTCTCTAATCCAAGATAGATGGCATCGCATATTAATGCATGGCCGATAGAAACTTCAAGAAGCCCGGGAATATTCTGAGAAAAATATTTTAAATTTTTAAGGTCAAGATCATGACCTGCATTGATTCCTATTCCTAATTCATTTGCTTTTTTTGCTGCCGCAACAAATAGTTCTATTGCCTGTTGCTTATTGCCTGTTGCAAATTGTTTAGCGTAAGATTCTGTATACAGTTCTATTCTGTCAGTCCCTGTTTCTTTTGAACCTTCAATCATTTTAATATCTGCATCTACAAAAATTGAAACTCTTATCCCGGCATTTTTAAACACTGAAATGATATCAATTAAATATTTTTTATTAGTAACAGTATCCCATCCATGATCAGAAGTTAATTGTCCTTCCGCATCCGGTACCAATGTTACCTGTGTCGGTTTGTTCGCTAAAACAAGGTCTACAAATTTTTGCTCTTTAGGGTTGCCTTCTATATTAAATTCTGTTGTAATACTTTTTTTTTAATGCATAAACATCCGCGTAGCGAATATGCCTTTCATCAGGACGTGGATGTACGGTAATTCCGTCTGCACCAAAGCTTTCACTATCTTTTGCTGTTTTAATGAGATCAGGATTATTACCTCCACGTGAATTTCGAAGCGTTGCTATCTTATTAATGTTTACAGAAAGTTTTGTTTGGTTCATATGTTTATTTAACTCTGAAATAATATTCATAAAATTATGACTAATGCTGCTCTCTGCATTGCCTCATGCGAGTATAAAAAGCACTTTTTAAAACAAAGGTTTAAATTCCTGACAGGATACTTTTAATAGCCAAAATGAATTTATTTAATGCAGCATTCCCATAAGTTCTATTGTCTAACTCAATATTAGAATCCGGAGAAAGTATTAAATTTTTTCGTAAATTTCCAAATCAATTGCTCAATCATTTACTCAATTTAACTCTTAAAAATTTTTCATGAAATCAAAACTACTATTGCTATGGGCAGTACTTATACTTTCCATGCCCTTGCTGGTTTTTAGCCAAACACGTCAAATCAGCGGACGGATAACCGACACAAAGGGAGATGCAGTGCCATTAGCTTCAATTACAGTAAAAGGTACCTCTACCGGAACTGCTGCTGATGAAAATGGAAGATTCTCTATTCCAGTGTCAGGGGCTAATCCTGTACTCGTTATTTCATCTGTTGGCTATCAAGCTCAGGAGATAAGAATTGGAAACACTAATAATATTTCTGTAGGTATGGTGAGCACATCAAATCTATCTGAAGTAGTAGTTACTGCCATGGGCATTTCAAGAGAGAAAAAAGCATTAGGTTATGCAACTCAGGAAGTAAAAGCAGGTGACCTTAACAGAAATCATCAATCGAACTTTGTTAATGCATTACAGGGGAAAGTAGCTGGTGTTACAATTTCAAGCATTGGCGGCGGTCCCGGACAAGGTGCAAGTATTAGGGTTAGGGGTATTAACTCAATTGATGTTACTCAGTCAAATGATCCACTTTTTGTAATTGATGGGATAATATTAGATAACTCTACCTCTACTTTGGGTGCAGGTCGTGGTATTAATGTAAGGTCCGTAGGTAACCGTGCATCAGATATTAATCCTGAAGATATTGAAACGATAAATGTTTTGAAAGGCGGCGCCGCAACCGCATTATATGGTTTACGGGGTGCAAATGGAGTTATTGTAATTACAACAAAAAAAGGTAAAGGTGATGGGGTTAGAGTAAATTTTAGCAGCACATATGGTGTTGACAACATTAATAAAATCCCTGAAATCCAAAAAATTTATACAGCAGGAATTTTAGGTAAATATACACCTATAGGCTTGGGTCCGGCATGGGGACCCACTATTGCCGAAGCAAAAAATGGTACCGATCCAAGAAATCCAACTGTTGCGGCAGATCCAACACATCCAGATGAACTTTTTCATAATTATAAGCAGGCGTATCGTACAGGAACGCAATTGCGTAATTCTGTAAATGTAACCGGGGGATCGGAAGCATTTAAATTCTTTTCATCGCTTTCTTATTTTGACCAGGAAGGAATGTTGCCATTTACAGATTATAAAAATATATCAGCCCGGTTAAACACAGATATTAAGATAAGCTCAAAAATCAGGTCATCTGTAAATATGAGCTTCACTAACTCAGGAGGGTATAGATATGAGGCTGATCGCTTTGGTGAAAGTCTTGCCTATTTTTCAGGAAGATGGGATGTGAATGATTATTTGAATGCTGACGGAACCCAACTCTGGCGTGGCACTAACAACCCGATTTATGGTGCTGCTACAAACCGCTTAAAGGATAATGTAAATCGCTTTGTCGGTGGTATTTCATTAGGTTACTCACCTTTCTCCTGGCTTAACTTTAGTTATCGGGTTGGTGGAGATACATATTCTGAGAACCGTTTTCGCACCGCACCCGGACTTAGAGGTATAACCGGGGAAAGAGCATACGATAACGCTGAGGGTTTTGTTGGAGAATATAATACTAATTACCGGGCTTTAAATTCGACTTTTATAGCAACCCTTTCATCAAAATTAGGGGCAGACTTTACATCAACCTTACGTCTCGGTCACGAATTACTTGAC
>JBPCQG010000433.1:0-7432 GCA_050998315.1 Chitinophagaceae bacterium | reverse complement strand
ATTTACTGTTACTGGCATTGCTAAAAGTAACTTAACTAATTATTCCAAATACCCATACATGGCAACAGCAACTTTAAATGGTAACACTAACCAATTTTGTTGCATTCTTTGCAGGTATCGCCATCTTGTATAATATACCATTGATTACCAATGAGGAACATGGATTAACAATACGCGATGGGAAGAAGTTGCTAAGTGCTTATTGTCATTTTGCCGATCGATTTAGAGTTTTATCTCTTCATCCGTCTTATCGTAGAAATGAAATTCAGTAAGATGATAATTACTGTTTTGCTTTATGCGAATTTTTTGCTTGTATTTCCAGCACCATCTCATTCTTTTACTGGGGAAGCCTTTGGTGAGGTAAGCGAATAATATAGGGTGTACTTCTACAGTAAGCTGTATATGTTTTTGCATAATGAGGTAGATTAAGTTTTTTTCAATCTCGTCTTCTAAACCTAGTGTGGAAGAAGTTTTGTCGGTGCCTGCGCAGCTTGGGCAAACTTCAGAAGTATTAATATTCATTTCGGGCTTCATCCGCTGCCTGGTAATTTGCATCAATCCAAATTTACTAATAGGTAAAACAGCATGTTTGGCTCTATCCAATTTCATAAAAGCTTCCATCCGCTCAACGAGTTTTTTCTTGTTCTCTAACAACTTCATATCAATAAAATCAACAACTATAATTCCACCTATATCTCTTAATCTTAATTGTCGTGCAATCTCTGCTGCCCCTTCCAGGTTGGTTTCCAGGGCATTTTGTTCCTGGTTATTGCTTACACTTTTATAGCCACTATTAACGTCAATTACATGAAGTGCTTCAGTATGTTCAACAATTAAATAAGCACCGCTGGGCAGGTTTATTGTTTTACCAAATGATGCTTTTACCTGTTTGGTTATGCCATAGCTATCAAAAATAGGAGCGCCGTTGTTATGATAAGAAAGTATCTCAGCTTTATCCGGGGCTATTCTTTGTATATACGTTTTTGTATCGTTATAAATATTTTTATCATTCACAACAATCTTATTAAAATCCTCACTTAACAGGTCACGCAAAATGCTATTTGTTTTACCTTCTTCACTAAGAATTTTTGCTGGCGGAACGGCGCCTTTTAAATTTTTTTGGATAGTCTTCCAGGTATTAATAAGTGATAAAAGATCTTCATGCAACTCAGCCGTATGTTTACCTTCAGCTGCTGTTCGTACAATTACGCCAACATTTTTAGGCTTAATAGCTTCAATAATTTTGTGAAGGCGTTTTCTTTCTTCTGACGAATGAATTTTTCGTGATACAGCAATTATATCGTTGAAAGGAGTAAGGACAACATATCTGCCGGGAAGTGATAATTCACAACTGAGTCGTGGACCTTTAGCGGCTATCGGTTCTTTTAATATCTGAACTAAAATATTGGGTTTTCCACTTAATACTTCGGCAATTTTGCCTGTCTTTACAATTTCTGGTTCCACTTCAAATTTACTAAAATCAAAGCCATGCACGGTTTTGTCATGCATAGCCAATTGGGTAAATTTTAAAATGGAGCGAACATATGGGCTAAGGTCAGTATAATGAAGAAAGGCATCTTTTTCAAATCCCACATCAATAAACGCAGCATTTAAACCGGGAATAAGCTTTTTTACTTTACCAAGATAGAAATCTCCAACGGCAAAGTTTGCATCAGCTTTTTCATTGTGCAGCTCAACCAGTTTTTTATCCTCTAACAGGGCAATTTCTACTGCCTGTGGGGCAGCATTTATAATTAATTCCTTGTTCAAATTAAATCTTTTAATCTAATGCCTAAAGCATGGAAGTAAACATGAACTTAGCCGAATGTCGGCATAGGTAAGAAAAGAAAATTTATTTCTTTTTATGACGATTCTTTCTTAAACGCTTTTTACGTTTGTGGGTAGCAATTTTATGACGTTTTCTCTTTTTACCACAAGGCATAACTCAATTTTTTAATAATTATTTTTTAATATTTTTAAAAACACTAACAATTATAATTTTCATAAGCCCCTTTTAGGGGTTGGGGCGCAATGCTTTTAGCCTGTTATCAACCTCTCTGCTGTAGGCAGGATTATTTACAAGCTTTTTGCTGTACTCGTACCACTTAACAGCGTGTGTTTTATCTCCACTTTCCGCATATACATCAGCCAGCCATGATACTGCTTCTAAATTCCCAGGTTCGGCTGCCACTACTTTATTTAAACGGATAATAGCTTTATCATATTGTTTTGATATTGCCCCACCAATTCCCAAAATCATTTGCGCCTTCATGTTATTAGAGTCTTTGGCAACCACTTTAAGCAACTCCTGAATTCCTTTCATAGTTTCTACAGCATTACCACTCATTCCATTACCATATACATAACAACTTCCTAATCCAATTCTTAAATCATTGTTATTGGGATTTAACTGAATGGCTTTTTTAAAAAGAACTATCGCTGTTTCGGCTTCCCAGGCTCTTATTATATCATTTTCCTCACGTCGCATGCTGTCCAAAATCAAGCGGGCAGCAAAGGTGAGGCTTTTTTCCGAATTATCCAACTTAGAAGCTTCGCTAATATAGTAGGCATAAGGCACAAATGCCTTTATTGAATCTTTCCAAAAATTAGCCAAATGAATATAATTATTGTGGAATTGTTGCTTTACATCTCCCCTTGTAATACTATTTTCTAAATTACTTACATACAAAAGCCGGGAGGCAGAAAGAGTTTGTTTTGCTTTTTGGATAAAATCGTTAATATTAAAAGCTGCGGGTGTATGTTCTGTATGCGGGAAATTGCTCTTCTGAGATTCAATTCTCCCAAAGAAGAACAGACTTGCTAATAATATAATTCCTGCGATAGTTAAGATAAGTTGTTGTTTCACGAATTAATTTAGGGGAGCAAAGATAATTACTCCTGTCCTTTTCTTAATTCATTTTTATCTTTTATATCCTGCACAAATTCTTTAGCAGGCTTAAAAGCGGGTATAAAATGTTCAGGAATATGGACAGCAACATTTTTTTTAATGTTTCTTCCTATTTTCGCTGCTCTTTTTTTTGTAATGAAACTCCCAAACCCGCGGATGTAAATATTTTCTCCTTTGGCAAGAGATTCCTTTACTTCTTTAAACATAGTTTCAAGTGTAACTAAAACGTCAACTTTTGGTATGCCTGTTTTTTCTGAAATTTGATTGATTAAATCTGCTTTTCTCATTTTTTGATAATTACTTTGAGCAAAATAAGGTTCTGGCTTTTACAAATTTAATAATCTTATTGTAAAATCCTAACTCATTGAGGATTAATTTAATGATTTTATCAAAATACCTTTTAATGATTGCAAAAGAATTTTTTACAAAAGAATTATTAAAATGGAATAAATACGATAATGACCGTGCTATGCCCTGGAAATACGAAAAAGACCCTTATAAAATATGGATTAGCGAGATTATCCTGCAGCAAACACGGGTAAGTCAGGGATTTGAATATTACAAAAGGTTTATTTCAAGATATCCTACAGTAAAAAGTATTGCCATATCGCCGGAGGCAGAGGTATTTAAACAATGGGAAGGATTAGGCTATTATACCCGATGCAAGAATATTATAGCAACAGCTAAATATATTTCAGATGAATTGCATGAGAACTTTCCCTCAAACTATGAAGATATTTTACAATTAAAGGGCATTGGAAGCTATACTGCGTCTGCCATAGCCTCGTTTGCATATAATTTACCCTGTGCTGTTCTTGATGGTAATGTTTTTAGGGTATTGTCGAGATATTTTGGAATAAAAATTCCTATTGATAATATGCAGGGAAAAAAGCTTTACAGCGATCTGGCGTATGAATTATTAGATAAAAAATCTCCGGGTGTTTATAATCAATCCATCATGGATTTTGGGGCAACTGTTTGTAAACCTTTACCACTTTGTGAAATATGCCCTTTAAAGAGCAAATGCATAGCCTATCTACGAGGCATACAATCTGAACTGCCGGTAAAAGAAAAGGTGGTCTTAAGAAAATGCAGGTGGTTGTATTACCTGGTAGTTAAATACAGAAATAAATTTTATGTAAGAAAAAGAGAAGAAAAAGATATCTGGCAAAATCTGTATGAATTTATACTGGTAGAAACCTTAAAACCCTTTACAATTAAAAAATTACAAGCATCTGAAATATTCAGTTCCATCTTCAGGAAAAATGAATTCAAAATAATAAACATATCGCAGGTACATAAGCAACAGCTTACTCATCAAACTATTAACGGACAGTTTATTAATGTCACAGTAAAATCTCCTCTGGATTTGAATAATTATAAATTGGTATCAACAGAAGAGATAAAACAACTTCCTTTCCCGAAATTTATCAATACACATTTGAAAGATTAAAATGTATCTTTAAATTTGAGTGTAATAAGAGATTAAAGTGTAAACAGCTTAAAGAGTAATACTCTTTTCTTCTTTGTCTCTTAGCCAAAAAATAATAATTAATGAGAGGTGTAAACAGGGTGATGTTGATAGGAAATTTAGGTAAAGATCCGGATCTGCAGTTTTTGGAGGGCAATATCGCCGTGGCAAAATTTTCATTGGCAACCACGGAAAGCTACAAAGACAAAAACGGCAAACTGATGTCACAAACAGAATGGCATACTGTTGTGCTTTGGCGTGGGCTTGCAGAACTTGCGCAAAAATATTTACACAAAGGAAGCCTGGTATATATTGAGGGCAGATTAAAAACCAGAAGCTGGGAAGACAAAGATCATAACAAAAAATTTGCAACAGAAGTTGTAGGAGATAATTTAATAATGTTAGATAAACGTTCAGAGGGTACACATTCAGGAGCGGGAGATATTGAAGGAGTGCCCGGCGCTGATACAGATATTCCACCAATGGACGACGGTTCAGAAAAGCTTCCTTTTTAACCAATACCTACATTTTCCTTGGTTAGTATTTTTAATTAAAATTATTTGTTTTGGATTATCATTCGGCAATTGTAAATTTTAAATTTTTCTCCCTTACTTATTTAGCAATAACTCCTGCGGCAACAACTATCCTGATTTTTACAGCACTTATTCTTGTTATTATTTCCTTTTTGGTAGCCGGCTCCGAAGTGGCTTTTTTTTCTCTTACCTATAAGGATATTAATATGCTCAAAACAAAGCGACGTCCTTCGTACAGGAGAATAGTTACTTTGCTGGAAACGCCAAAAACGCTGCTGGCATCAATGCTTATTACAAACAGTTTTGTAAACATTGGTATTATTTTAATCTCTAATCTTTTAATGCAGAATTGGATTGATACCCTGCAGATGCACTTTGTTATTGAGTTTATTATTAAAGTAGTGGTGGTAACTTCTTTACTTGTTTTGTTTTGCGAAGTTTTACCAAAAGTTTGGGCAGCCCATCATAATATTTGGTTTGCATCATCTGCTTCACTTATCATTGAAATATTCAACAGTATTTTTTTTCGCGTTAGCTCACGCCTGGTAAAGCTTAGTGATAAAATTGAAAACAAATTTAATTCTGGCTTGTCCGGTATGGATAATCAACAATTAGATTATGCCATTGACCTGCTACCTGACCATGAAGCAACAAATGAAGAAAAACAAATTTTAAAAGGGATCAGGAAATTTGGTAATACCACGGTAAAGCAAACCATGCGTACACGGCTTGATGTGAGCGGAATTGACTATAACAGTTCTTTTAGAGATGTAATAAATATTGTGGAAGAGATGCATTATTCAAGATTACCGGTTTTTAAAAATAACCTGGATGAGATTTTTGGCATTCTACACACAAAGGATCTGCTTCCATTTTTAAATGAACAGGGTGATTATGATTGGCATTCATTAATGCGCCCCGTATTTTATGTGCATGAACAAAAATTAATTGAAGATCTGCTGCAGGAGTTTAGAAACAAACGAATGCATTTTGCTGTTGTGGTTGATGAATTTGGCGGCACCTCAGGCATTGTAACGCTGGAAGATATTATGGAAGAGATAATTGGTGATATTCATGATGAATTTGATGATGAAATAAGCGGCAATAAAAAAATTGATGACCATACTTATATTTTTGAAGGCAAAACAATGATAAACGATGTTTGCAAAGTATTGCGTTTGCCTATTGAAATATTTGATAAAGTAGGAGGTGACAGTGATTCGTTGGCGGGATTGGTATTGGAAGTTGCCGGCGAGTTTCCTCAGGTAAACGAAGAGGTAACTTGTGATAATTTTACTTTTATTCCTATGGAAATAAATAAAAACAGGATAGAAAAGGTTAAAGTGAAGATTAAACCCGTTGAAGCGAATAAACAATAAGGAAAGCAAATAGGCAATAGACAAAAAAAGGCATAGGCAATTCACAAATGAGAAAGTATATCGTACAAAATTATTTTATTGCCAATTGCCAATTGCCAATTGTTTTTTTTATTCATCATCTTGCTTATTGCCTGGTGCCAATTGCCTGTTTCTTCGCCAGTTGCAACTCTACATATACATCTAAACCTAAAGGATATTTTAAAGCTGATTTTCCCGAAAGAAAATATGTACAATTTGAAAAAGAAGGGTTTCCTTATTCATTTGAATATCCTGCTTATGCAAATATTGTTAAGGATAGTTCATACTTTGACAGTAGTCTTGATAATCCTTATTGGGTGAATGTAGACTTCCCTTCTTTCCATGGCAAAATATTTATCAGCTACAAATCCATTGGTGGCAGTTCTGTTTTTAAAATAAAAACGCCAACTGGTTATAAAGATTCTCTTGGAAAAAATACGTTTCAAAATTTGATAAACGATTCTTATAAATTAACTTTTAAAAATGATGTAAAGGCTTATTCTATTGAGGATAGCGTAATGCAAACTACCAATAATATCACAGGTATTTTTTTTAAAGTTGGCGGAAGCGTAGCAACATCGAAACAATTTCTTCTCACAGATTCAGTAAAGCATTTCCTACGCGGAGCATTATATTTTGATGTTACGCCTAACGAAGATTCTCTAGCACCTGTAAACGCCTTTCTACTGGAAGATTTAAAACATCTTATTAATACTTTGCAATGGAAACAGTGAGTTATGAGTTGTCAGCTGTGAGATGGGTATATTTTAAAATGGATTATAATTCACTCACAGTTCACAACTCACTACTCACAATCCGTATCTTTATTAAATGATAGCTATTGACAATGTTCTTATAAGCAATCTTGTGGTGGAAGAGCAATTTGTTTGTGACCTTAACAAGTGCAAAGGTGGCTGCTGCGTGGATGGAGATGCAGGTGCGCCGCTTGAAAATAAAGAACTTAAAGAACTTAATGAAGTTTACGATGCCGTGCTGCCCTACCTTACTGAGGGGTCAAAGAAGGAATTAGAAAGACAAGGCAAATATGTTTATGATAAAGAATTTGGCTGGGTAACCCCAACAATAAATTCAAGTATTTGTGTGTATGGCATCACCAATGCAG
>JBPCQG010000432.1:0-4502 GCA_050998315.1 Chitinophagaceae bacterium | reverse complement strand
CAGTATTGATGTTTGAAAAATACAGGAAACTAATTGATGAACTTTTAGAGAAGTTGAAACCATGATAAGTAAAGTGATAACAGGAAAAACATTTTATGGTGCCTGCAGATATGTCTGTATGGATCAGAAGAGAGCGGTTGTATTAGAGGCAGATGGAGTAAGAGGCTATGATTATAAACTTATGGCAAAGGACTTTGAAATGCAGCAGGCTTTTAGACCCTCATTAAAAAAAGCAGTTTTCATGGTATTTTAAGTTTCTATCCAGGAGAGAAAATAGAAGATCAAAAAATGGCAGAAATAGCAAAAGAATATTTACGGGAAATGAAGATAGTGGATACCCAATTTGCCATTGTAAAACACATGGATAAAGATCATAGTCACCTACACATCATTGCCAATTTAGTAAACAATAAAGGAGAAGCAATAAAGGATAACTGGATAGGGTTAAAAGGTAAAAAGATATCTCAAAAACTTACCCGCCATTATGGGTTGAAAGAAGCTGTGTCAAAAAACCTGTCGCTGATAAATCTGGAGGCATTAAATGAAAAAGAAGCCAACCGGTATATAATTTACCAGGCTATTTCTGAAAATCTTCCGAAATGCAAAAGTCTTAATGATTTAATAGAAAAATTACAGCAGCAAAATATTGAAAGCCTTTACAAATACAAGGGTGCTACAAACGAATTACAGGGAATTAGTTTTAAGCTGGGAGAATTTAAATATAAGGGGAGCGAGATTGACAGAAAGTTTTCTATTGGAAATCTTCAAAAAATTATTCGTCAGCAACAGATTCAAAGCTTACTTAAAAGTCCATCAAATTCGTCGGTTTCAAAACTGCTTTCTCAAAAAACGAACCTTGAAATAAATAACCATAAAAGTGAAAGCAAAAGTATTGTAGAACAATTAATGAAACCGGAAAAAAGTGACCAATTATTACCACATCAATGGAGATTGGACAAGAAGAAAAAAAAGAAAAAAGGATTGAATTTGTAACTAAAAATACATGGTGATGAGTGAGGTATTATTGCAGTCGATTGTAGAGAAATTGGAAGCCATAGAAATATCGTTATTAAAAGATAATAATCCGGTTAAAGAGGATGCAATTCAAGCCTTATTAAAAGAGGTCAAATCATTTAAATCAGAGTTGGTAAAATGGCCTTTGCAATTTGAAAAAAGTACTGAAAAAATAGACGAATTATTAAAAATTGCATTAAGTATCAGATTAGCCAACCCGGTAGCAGAGCAAATTAAACATAGTCATCATTTTCATAAAGGTATTTGGATTACTATAGTATTATTTATTTTTTTTTTGTGCCTTGCTTTCATATGGATGGGTTAGTTGCCACAATGAAAAAAAAGCTTTTGAGGCCAATGATATAAAGTATAGATATTTAAAAGTAAATGGTAATAGTAATCTTTTAAAGGCAACATATTATACTGACAGTTTATACAACTTAAATAAAAATTTTTTTGCTAAGAAAGTGGTAGAGAAAGAAGTCGATTTTACTGGCCAATACGACGTTCACCGAATTGCTGCTGAAAAGAAAAAAGAGTCCATGCTCCCGAAGATCCCCGGTCGGGGTAAATCTAAAAATTGATTTACGATACCTATAAATTTTTCTTTATCTGTTGCTATAAATGGAAAAGCCGCTTAAAATCGAATTAATATCAGAATTACTTAATTCACTAATCTCTTATGTATTATCATAGCATTGTTGAGCATTTAATATTATAGTTATTAGAGTACAAACTTCTGGTAAATACTTATCTAATTAATGTTACTGTACCTTTTTTGAATTCGGGTTGTGAGCCTTCGAGATGATAATTACATTGCCATACAAACACACCCGTTAAGGATGGAATCCCTTTATTTTTTCCATCCCATCCTTTTTGAGGATCCGTTGAACTGTAAATCAAGTTACCCCACCCGTCATAAATTTTAAATGAGAACGAAATGGCTTTGCCATAGACTTTTGCTTTCAATATATCATTCAAATTATCACTGTTTGGTGTAAATGCGTTTGGAATATAAACCCCTGTATAACAATTCTTTTGGATTATTTGAATAGTATCTTTTCCGGGACAACTATTTATATCCTTAACGCTAAGTATGTATTGACCGGGTTTGCTAACTGAAATGCTTGGATTATTTGATCCCGTTGACCAAGAATAAAATATATAAGTATTTAAAGGTTTAATCGTTAAAACATCATACTGGCAAAGACTGTCAGCAGCTTTTAAAAAATTGGAAGGAGCGGGTAAAACACTTAAAATTCTTAATGTATCTGTTGCTGTACAATTATTGTTATCAGCAACCTTCACCCAATAAAGTCCAACATTACTTGTAGTAAATGAAGAGGACATGCTTCCGTTTTGCCATTCATAGCTTATAAAAGAGCCTGGATAAAATGTTACAGATTCTCCCTGACAAATATTTCTATCCGCCCCTAGATCAGGAACAGGTAATGAATTCACAGACAGTTGTGTTATTATTATTGAATCACATGCCAAGTATGTTTGTAAAGTGTCTCGATAAATTCCTGACGTTGTTTGATTTGAACCAGCGGCATAATAAGATTGGCCTTTGCAAATAGAAATATTTTTATGTTGTACCTGTACTGAATTCACAGTGAGTGTAACAGTTCTTATACTATCGCACCCGTTAGTTGCTGCCAGCGTATCACGGTATATCCCACTCTTTGTATGGCCTAAATAATTTTGCCCCTCGCAGATGGTTGCACTTAGATTGGAGAATGTCCTTTGTTTCACCAAGAGATTTAATGTTATTATGCTATCGCATCCAATAACCATTTTAATTGTATCGATATATACTCCCGTAGTAGTATGACCGCTGTAGGTTTGGCCTTCGCATATTGCAGCATTGATTGATGTACGGATCGTATAATTCAACTTAAGATCAAGGTTTAAAATGCTGTCACAGCCATACCGATCGGTGAATGTCTTACTGTAAAATCCTGCGGAACTATATGTTTGGCCATTCCATGTATATTTATCACAAGCAGTAACTTTAGAAGTATCATTAAAGCCCCCAATAACAAGGTGAAGCGTTATTATACTATCGCAACCTGAAGTATTTTTTATTACTTGTGTATAGGTTCCGCTAGTATTATAGGTTTTATTGTTTAATGTATAAGTGGTACAGGCATTAGCATCAACATTATTATAAGTTACATTTACACATTGACTTAATTTCTGAATAAATGCATCGCCGGTACCCGTCATAGTGAGATTATAAACTCCAGGACCTGGATCAAAATCTACTGTTCCCCAGTAATGACCGGTAGTATAAACATTTCTTGATTGATCTATGGTAATACCTTTCCCAAAATCATAATTAATTGTTGACCCCATTTCTACTGCCCAGGCAAAAGTTCCATCTGTGTTTAGCTTCATTATAAAAATATCTGAAAATCCATTGGAGGTTAAATTATAAATATTAGCTCCCGGGTCAAAATCTGCTGTTCCCTCATAATCACCGGTTACATAGCAATTACCAAAAGTATCCAAAGCCAATCCAAACGCCCTTTGTGATCGAGTACCTGAAGTTTGTTTAGCCCAGGCTAAATTTCCGTTTGCATCTAACTTTACAATAAAAGCACTTGTATTTCCACCTGTTGAAATGAGATTAAGTATTCCGGATCCAGGATCAAAGTCTGCCGTACCTCGAAAGAATCCTGTTAAATAAAGATTATCTGAAGCATCTGCTTTAATATCATAACTTAAATCACTTACATCTCCTCCGCTGAATTTTTTGGCCCATATTAAAGAGGCGGTGGCTGTATATTTAGCTACAAAAATATCTGCACCATCAGAAATCATGTTGTATGTATTTGATGATGGATCGAAATCTGCAGTAAAAGCGAAATAACCGGTAATGGCAAAATTTCCGGATTTATCAGCACAAATTCTATTAGCGTATTCACTTGATGTACTTCCGATTTTAAATGCAAAAACAAAATCTCCGTCCATTGTAAGTTTCAGCGCAAAAATATCTTGAATACCTGTTGATAGACCTGTATAACCAGTTGCAGTTAGATTAAATATTCCCGGCCCCGGATCAAAATCTGCTATATTATAAAATCCACCACAGGCAAAGATATTTCCATTTAAATCTATGTCCATAGAAGTGATGCCCGTGTTTTCGAATTTTTTTGCCCATAAAAAATCTCCATTCTTATCCAGTTTTGATATAAATGATGCAGAACTATTGGGGTCATTTGTTGAAAGATTAAATACTCCTGGTCCCGGATCAAAATCCACTGTATTACCAAATCCTCCAGCAAAGTTAATACTGCCATCTACAGCAATTTTAATATCAACTGCTCCATCTACCCCACTGCCACCTATTCTTTTGGCCCAAATAAAATTGCCGGTGGGATCAAGTTTTAAGATAAAAATATCAAATGAGCCCCTACTAGTTAAAGGGAATGCTCCAGGACCTGGGTCAAAATCAATTGTGCCTGTAAAGCGGCCTATTGTAT
>JBPCQG010000377.1:0-5523 GCA_050998315.1 Chitinophagaceae bacterium | reverse complement strand
CTTAAGTACATAAGCATAAAACATTTCTATATTTTATGTGGCCTTGCCAGGAATCGAACCTGGATCTGGAGCTTCGGAAACTCTTTATACTATCCCCGTCCGAACGGCGTTCAGCCGGGCGGGCATTGTACTATAAAATCCATTTCTTTAAAAATCTTCTTCCCGCAGAGGTTTTAAAATATTTCTCTCTTACTATTGCTTCTTCTCTTGTAACAAACTCTTCTTTGTATATTAATTTTAAGGGAATATAAGGCCGCAGAGATTCAGTCATACCTGAATTGTGTTGTTTAAGTCTTCCTTCAGGATCTTCACAATGCCCTTTGTAAACAAAGTCGTGATTTATACTCTTAAGTACATAAGCATAAAACATTTCTATATTTTATGTGGCCTTGCCAGGAATCGAACCTGGATCTGGAGCTTCGGAAACTCTTATACTATCCATTGTACTACAAGGCCTACTTAATGTGCAAATGAAAATATATGCAGATGTGCAAATGAAGAAAACCAATCTGCATATCCGCACATTTACATATCTGCACATTTATCTTATCAACCCATGTGCATTTGTGGCAAATATTTTAACAGCTATGGCGATTAAAATTACACCAAAAAATTTCCTGACTGCGATGAGACCGGCTGGTCCTAAAATGCGCTCAATAAATCTCAATGATTTGAGCGCTGCATAAATAATTATAAGATTAAGCAGGATAGCAATAAGAATTGTGATCTCGTTGTAATTTGCTTTTAAAGAAATTATTGTTGTTAATGTACCGGAACCTGCAATTAAAGGAAAAGCGATCGGAACAACAGTTGCTGTCCTAAAATCTTTTTCGCTTTTAAAAAATTCAGCGCCCAAAACCATTTCAAGTCCAAGAATAAAAATTACAATAGACCCGCCTACTGCAAATGATCTTATATCAAGCCCAAGTAAATTAAGGAAGGACTTTCCGATAAATAAAAACAAGATCATTAATGCTCCTGAAACCAAAGTCGCCTTAAACTCATTTATACCACCCAGTCTGGTTTTTAGCCCGATCAATACAGGCACTGCACCAATAATATCAATCACAGCAAATAATGTAAAACTTACTGTAAGCATCTCCTTACTAAATATTTCGGACAGGTCCATCATTCAAATTTTTACAAATATAATTAGACTCAGCAGACCACCGATAACAGATGAGTATTTATAAATTGAGATTTATCCCTGCATTAATGTTGAATCGCCTGGAATTAAATCCTCTTACATCAAAGTATTTCTGATCTGTAATATTTTGAAAATCGGCAAATATTTTAAACTTTTTATTCAGCTTATATTCCCCATAAAAACCAATTGTATAATAACCTTTCAATTGATAAGGCGCTGCTGCGAATTGAGGCTCATAAAATTTACTGACCGTTTTAAAATGAGAAGAAACAATAAGATTCTTTAAAGCCTGGCAACCTATGGTAACATTAAATGTATTGGATGGTCTTCTGTATAAGTTATTGTAGGCTGTATCTTTTCCGATAAAATTTTTCGTATAAATTTTGCCCTCAACATAAGTATAGTTTGAAGAGATATTTAGTTTATCAGAAAGCTGTAAGATAATATCGGTTTCAACTCCATGATCTTTTTGTCTATCATCATTAATGTATTTCCCGGCAAACGTTACAGGGTCAGTATAAAAAACAAAAACATCTTTAATATTCCTGTTAAACAAAACTGCTCTTACATTAATTTTGTCTGTAATAAATTGAAGGCCTGCTTCTGTGCTTGTGGATGTTTCAGGCTTTAAATTTTTATTCCCATACTCTGAATACAATTGATACAAAGACGGCACCCTGTACCCTGAAGAAATATTTGCAAATATTTTAAAATTATTTTTTAAGTATGAAGGATTGAATGAATAGGTAAAATTATTCCTGTAGATATTATGATGATTCCATCTGCCTCCTAATTCAGCGCTGAACCCTGAAAAGTTTTTCAGAAATAAAGATGCATAACCGCTAACCTGAGATGACTTCGTTGAATCCGATGAAAGTGCCGGTGATAAAAAACCATAGTTTGGAAAGTAAAAATAATTTTGGTCGGTTGCATTCCTTCGGTAGTCAATTCCTGCAAGCAAGTCAAAATGTTTATTCAATTGCCATTTGCTGTAAACTTCTGCAAAATGAGACTTACCGGCATAATTTCCCTTTTGATAATTTGCAAATCCTCCAACAGAAACCGAGTCATCAGTAAAATTTCTTTCAAACCAATTGTAATTATAATTCAGATGTAAAACACTTTTCAATAATTTATAAGAGGCAGCAATCCCTGTTATAAAATTTCTGTACTTATAGGTGTAATCCTTATCATCCGCAAAAGCCCCGGCATCAATATCTGCTTTATTAATATTGTATTTTGAATACAATTTTGTTTCTAATTTTTTTAAAGGTCTAAACCCATAGCTTACCTGAAAGGCATTCTGATCAAACCCATCTTTATCAAAGCTTTTATTCCCTGTGGAATCATAAGCAGAAGAAAATCCTTTACTGTGAATATTAGAATATGAAATAAAATATGTTTGTCCATTATCATTACTTCCACTTATAGATGCAAACCCTTTGTAAGTATTATAGCTTCCCGCAGAAAGGTTTATATCTAAGTTTACAGGTTTATCAGAAGTTTTTTTAGTGATAATATTTATAACTCCCGCCACTGCATCAGAGCCGTACAAAGTAGATTGAGATCCTTTTAAAATTTCTATTTTTTCAATATTATTCAATGAAAAATTATTGATATCAAATTCACTGCTGATACCCGATGCGTCATATAAAGGAATACCATCCAGCAGGATCAATGTATTTGCAGATGATGCTCCTCTTATATAAATACTTTGATTTGTACCTAAGGTATTATTGGCTCCGCTGATTGTTATACCTGCCTGCTGATTTAAAACTTCTGAGAAAGTTTTCCCTAAGCTGTTTTGCAACTGATCCTGAGTGATTATGTTTATCACTTTACCTGTTTCACTTTGTTTTAAGGGAAATTTTGTGACGTTGATAATAACTTCATTTAACATTTTGGAACTGTCCTGTGCAAATAGTGCGCTGCCTGTAATACATGCAGCCACAAATAAAATTTTCCTTTTCATTTTTGAAATTTTAATGGCTGCTTGCGGATAATGAAGTAGTATAAAAGCGGTAAAGCCGTTACACTCCTGCTTTTCACCCGAAAGCTTTGAAATGATTGTTAATAACCGGCAGGTCTTCTGGCTTATAACGATCTCTGAATAACCTTCCCGTTTTACACAGTGGTTTGAAGATTGAGAAATTTTCCTTAAGCCCCTTTAGGGGTTTGGGGTGTTATTTACAGCTACGGGGATAGCTCCGGAATTCAACCGGATTCCCTTTTAACCCCGAATATTCGGGGACCAATTAAGGCGCAAAAGTAGGTGCAATACCGGTGTATTTCCAAAACTAATTTTAGTTGTCATAATTTTTTATCTTCCCTAAATGAAGGCGGCAAAAAAACTCAATCTGTTTGATTTTACAATGATCGTGGTGAGTTTGGTAATAGGTATGGGAATTTTTAGAACACCGGTAAATGTTGCTAAGGCTGTAGACACACCGTTCATATTTTATGCCGTATGGATTGTTGGAGGACTGATTGCTTTGTGCGGTGCTCTTACTTATGCTGAAATTGGCAGCAGGCTTCCGGTAACAGGTGGTTATTATAAAATATTTTCTTATGCATACCATCCATCAATTGCATTTGGAGTTAACTGTTTAATACTTGTTTCCAATGCAGCTTCGCTGGCAGGTGTGGCATTGGTTGGCGGAGAATATATTATTGGTATTTTAATACCGCTATCAAAAGATGCTTTGTGGCTAAATGATGCAAGCAATGCACAACAAATACAAACCATACAAATCGTAATTGCTATTTCCGCCATTATTATTTTTTATGGGGTTAATCTTTTAGGGCTAAAAATGAGTGCCCGAACGCAAAACGTTTTAACGGTTGTCAAGATCACTATGATATTATTGCTTATTACACCTTTATTTTTTGCAACACAATCAACGTCAGAGGTTGCTGTTACAAATTCTACCTCACCAATGTTTACAGAATATTTAAAAGCATTTGGAATTGGACTTGTGGCTGTAAGCTTTACCTACGGCGGCTATCAACAGACCATTAATTTTGGAGCTGAGGTTAACCAGCCAAAAAAATATATACCACGCGGAATTTTCTTTGGAATATTCATTATCATCTCTCTTTACCTGATCATTAACTATGCTTATGTAAAAGTGATTGGTTTTGAAGAATTAAAAACCAGCAAGAATATCGCTGCAATAATGGCTTCAAAAATATTTGGCATAAATGCCGAAAGAGTTTTATCAGTGCTTCTTTTTTTTAGTGTTCTTGCCTATGTAAATGTATTGCTTATGAGCAACCCCAGAGTTATGGCTGCCATGAGTGATGATAAAATATTACCTGCGTCTTTTAAAAAACGAAATATAAAAACTGATGCGCTTACAACTTCATTAAGTGTTTTTGCAGCGTTATGTATCTTAATCGTTTTTTGGGCAAAAGAATTTGACACCATTCTAAGCTTTAGCATTTTTCTTGATTGCTTTGGAATGATATTATCTGCCGGCAGCATTTTTATTTTAAGAAAAAAAACGGCACATTTAAATAATTCAGGAATATATATAATGAAATTATATCCATTACTGCCACTAATATTCATAGCCGCATATACTTTTGTAGCAATAAGTTTATTAGTAACACAAACAAAACTTTGTTTAATAGGATTGGCTGTGTTGGCGGGCTTTATTGGGATATATTTTGCAATACACTCATTTCAAAAGAAAAATAACAATGTCTGACCTTGAAAAAAATAATGATATCTCTTATATTCTGAATGAATTGGGTGAAGACCGTGAATTATATTTTAATGCGATAGCCCCACCGATAATCCAGACCAGCAATTTTTCTTTTAATAAAGTTGAAGACCTGAGAAAAGCATTTGAAGATGAATCATCAACGTATCTATATAGCAGGGGCATAAATCCAACTGTTGATATTCTCCGTAAAAAATTAGCTGCGCTTGATGGTGCAGAAGATTGCCTTGTCTTTAACAGCGGAGCCGCAGCAATTTTTGCATCTGTTATTGCAAATGTAAAAGCCGGAGATAATATCGTTTCAGTTAATAAGCCATACACCTGGGCGCAAAAAATGTTCAATGATATTTTAACAAGGTTTAATATAAACACCACATACATAGATGGAAGAAACATTGAAAATTTTGAAAGAGCTATTCTGCCAAATACATCTTTAATTTATTTGGAAAGCCCAAACAGCTGGGACTTTGCCTTACAGGATTTGAAAGCGGTTGCAGAACTTGCCAGGTCGGAAGGTATCATAACTATTTGCGATAATAGCTATTGCTCTCCAGTCTATCAAAAGCCAATTGAGTTTGGAATTGATATGGTTTTACAAAGCGCCACAAAATATATTGGCGGACATAGCGATACAGTTACAGGAGTACTTCG
>JBPCQG010000344.1:0-4567 GCA_050998315.1 Chitinophagaceae bacterium | reverse complement strand
ATAATTCTTTTTAGCAGCTTACCGCCATCAAGGTTTGCGATATGCCCTATCTGAAGTCCGTTAATTACAACAGGGTTCGAATTTCCCAGCCCCTGTATATCTTCAAAAACAGCATAAACATATTTTTCTTTTTTAAAAAAGCTTTTTCCCTTCAAAAAATTAAAACCCAATATCAGCGCCAAAATACCCACAATAGCTAGAACGCCTATTTTTGTTTCATTATTAACTTTCATAAAATTTTTTTTTGGTTGATCGCCTTATCTGATTTTGATCAACACATTTTTACTATTACGAAAATAGTAAAAGTTTAATTGTTATAAATTCCGATTTAATTTACCAGCCGGATAGTGAAAGAAGCTTATCAATTATTTATTTGAAGTGGTCTCGGTGTTTTGATCAGCGGTTTTAGGATTTTCAACCTGGTCCTTATATTTTTTTATTGCTTTTGCAATAGCCTCAGCAATCTCCTGTTGTCCCTTCTCACTATTCAAATAACGTTCATCATCAGGATTTGCAATAAAACCGGTCTCTATTAAAACAGCAGGCATTTGTGTAGCCTGTAAAACCCATATGCCTTTTTCCCGTTGCCATACTCCAAGATTTTCTCTGTTCATATTTGCTATTTCATCCTGTATCAAAGAACCTAACTTATAACTTTTTTTAAAATAGTTTTGGGTATAAAGTAACGCATTGGCTTTCCATTCAGGGCTGTTATAGTTAATATCGAGAGAACTATCATTTTCTTCAGTCGTAAAAAGCATATCGCTGTTTTCCATCGCCTTAATTTTAGCATTTGTGTTACGGGCGGCAAAAATTAACGTGCTTGTTCCTTTACGGGTTGTAGGAATTTTAAAGTATTGTTTTATCGCAACTTCACGCTGGTGAGGCGTTACAATTTTTTTCTTCTTTTTTCCTTTGCCAATATATTTTGTAGTGGTGTATGTTTCGGTTCTGTAGCCAATAATTCTTGATCCCGTTTTTAAAGCAACCGCATCGGCGTGGATACATACAAAAAGATCTCCATGATTGTTGTTTGCAATTCTTGCTTTCTCTCTTGGGTCTTGAAAAATATCTGTGGTTCTTGTTGGAATTATTTGAACACCCTGCAGCTGTTTCTTTAATTCAGCAACTAATTTATTGGAGATGGAAAGGGTTATGTTTTTTTCCAGCGATCCTAATGTGCCCTCATATTCACCATGAGCGCCAACATCAGTTCCACCATGACCTGCATCTACAATAATTGTCCTGATCTTTTTTGGGGTTTGCGCAAAAATGTTTAAACAGGAAAATAACAATACAAAAGCAGCAAAAACTGCAAAACCATACTCCTTTATTTTCAACATCAAATATTAATATTTTTTAAAGCGTTAGTAATGCTAATGTTCAACTCTTTACCATTGTGTTAATCGTATAATAACTATTTTTGTTACTCTGTAATGAACAACGCAAACAAAGTTAGCTCAAAATATAAATTAGCATCCTTTGTTGCATTCACATTAATAATATTAACTGTTCAAAGTAAGAATAAAGTTCATCTGTCGAATTCATTTCACAATTATTTAACTGCAATAGCAGATACAATAAAACCCGGAAAGAGATTTAAACTTCCACCCGTAATAAATGTTGATACATTACCGCAAGGAAATAAAATTGTAAAAAGCGATTCATCTTTTATAGTTGAAAAAAAAGATACTACAGATCTTAAAATTTCAAAAGATACTATAGATATTAAAGTTTCAAAAGATTCGTTAGATGCCATACTGGAATATAACGCTGAAGATTCAATGATATTAGATGTACCATCAAAAAAAATTACTTTGTATGGAACCAAAACAACAACACAGTACAAGGATGCGAATTTAAGTGCTCCCATTATTGAATTTGACCAGGCTACCGGAAACATTACAGCCTCAATAAAACGAGACAGCAGCGGTAAAGTGATCGCATTGCCAACATTTACCCAGGCAGACTTTACATCGCAAAGTGATTCTATACGATTTAACATGAAAACAGGAAAGGGGGTTACAAAAAGCACATATACCCAGCAGGGCGAAATGTATGTGTATGGGGAAACCATTAAAAAATTTAATAACGACGTTTTTTTTGCAAATCGTGCAAGAATTACAACATGCGATCTTGATACGCCTCATTTTGCTTTTGTTAGCAACAGGATGAAACTGGTAAGCCAAAAACTTGCCATCACTGGTCCTGTACACCCTGAATTTGAAGGGGTGCCTATACCAGTATATTTGCCATTTGGAATTTATCCGTTAAGCCAGGGGAGGCATTCCGGATTTCTTGCACCCCAGTTTGCATCAAACCAGCAATTAGGCTTAGGGCTGGAGGGATTAGGATATTACAAAGTGCTGAGTGATTATTGGGATGTAATTGTAAGAGGAAATATTTATTCTTATGGCGGATGGACATTAAACGTTAACCCTAAATACACCAGAAAATATCGATATAACGGAAATATTTCGCTAAACGTTCAAAACTTCAAACAAAACTTTAAGGGTGATCCTGACTATTCAAAAAACAAGAGTTATAATGTTCAGTGGAGTCATAGTGTTGATTCAAAAGCCAGGCCTGGTGTAAGCTTCAGCGCAAATGTAAATGCCGGCAGCAGCAGTTTTAACAGGTACGTTCCTGATAATCCGTATAAAAATTTCAGCAACCAGCTCAATTCTTCTATCGTGTATTCTAAAACAGGAACGCTCGAAGGCCTGGGGGAAGGCTGGAAAGACAAACCCTATAATTTAACTATATCAGCAAACCACAATCAAAACACAAATCAAAACCTTATTAATATTAATTTGCCTGATGTTGCTTTTAATTTAAGCACGCTATATCCTTTTAGAAAAAAGGAAGCAGTAGGTACGCCAAAGTGGTTTGAAAATATTGGAATTGGTTACAATGGAAACGCTAAAAGCCTTTTTTCTTTTTATGATACTACTGAAAATATTTTCAAACATATACTTGATACCTTTCAATGGGGAGCACATCATTCAATCCCTATATCACTTTCTTTACCGCCACTTGGTGCATTCCAGGTAGGACCATCAGTTAGCTATGAAGAAACCTGGTATCAAAGAAAGTTTATCAGGAGTTGGAATACTGCAAAGAACAAAGTAGATACAACAATAACGAGAGGGTTTTACACGGCAAGGCAAATGAGTTTTGGTTTGGGTATATCTACCAGGATATATGGGTTGTTCACTTCAAAAAATAAAGATGCTAAAATACAGGCTATACGTCATGAAATAACTCCTACTCTCAGTTTTAATTTCAATCCTGATTTTAATAAACAGAATTATTATATAACGCAGATTGATACAATGAATAACAAAGCGCAGTTCTCCGTATTTGAAGGAAATGTTTTTGGACCTTACGGCACCGGGAGATTTGGTGGCCTGGGTTTTGGAATTGATAATAACCTGCAGATGAAAGTGCGCAATAAAAAAGATACCGGAGAAAATGCTATAAAGAAGATATCGATTATTGATGGACTGAGTATAAATGGAAATTATAACCTTTTTGCAGATTCATTTGCACTCAGTAATCTTAATTTACATGCCCGCAGCTCATTATTTAATAATAAAGTAAGCATAACCGCAGGTGCCCAAATTGATCCATATGATGTAGATGCCTCCGGCAGGCGGTTAAAGACACTACTGTGGAAAAGAAAACCATTATCGTTTGGCAGATTAGTTAATGGAAACGTTTCTTTATCAAGCCAGTTTACGGGAGGAGATAAAAGCAAAAATGCATCCACCAAACCTGATCTTAGAACAAATGATTATCCAAGAGGCTATTCAACTGATGAGTATCAAAATGAATTAGCATATGTAAGAAATAACCCCGGCGAGTTTGCCGACTTTAATATTCCATGGTCAGTTAATTTGTCTTATGCTCTCCGCTTTGACAGGGTTTTTAAATCTGACTATAGTGGTTTTAAAACAAATTTTAATCAGGATGTTACTTTCGGTGGTACTTTAAATCTTACTCCCAAATGGCAAATGGGAATAAATGGTTTTTATAATATTACAGAGCATCAATTAGGTACTATCTCTGTCTCGATATCAAGAGAGATGCATTGTTGGCAAATGTCTATCAATTTATCTCCAGTAGGCAGATACCGTTTTTATAGCATTAATATAAGTCCTAAGTCAGGCTTATTAAAAGATTTAAGAGTAAACCGTACGAGATCTTTTTATAGTGGATTTTGATGCGTAATTGGATAACCTGCTCACTAATTAAAACAGTTCCTGTTTTATTACTTTAGATTATCTATTGAACAAATTACATAGCCGGCAAAGAGTAGCTTAACAGGGAAGATCATTTTCGATGATTTTACACTTAGCAAAAATATAATTGTGGGTAAGCTCCTTTGATTTTTTACAACCCAGTATGTGGCTGTATTATTCCTGACAGGCAGTCATAAAGGCTCTTCCTGAAAACCCATAATCCACAATAGGCAATGGTTTGGTGATAACTAAGTATTAAAAAAGCCCCACAATGGCACAAGATGTGAGCAAAGTGGGGCAGCATTAATATTTAGATCCATGAC
>JBPCQG010000250.1:0-7199 GCA_050998315.1 Chitinophagaceae bacterium | reverse complement strand
TAGATAAATCCACGTTGGCTGACTGCGATGCTTCAATAACTACCTGTGAATATTTAATTGCACGAACGGGGACAATTGTAATGAGTACAGCACAAACAGGAAGGTCTGTAAGTGTTTATGCCCCGGTGCACATATGTATTGCTTATGTTAATCAGCTTGTATATGATATAAAAGAAGCTTTGCAGTTATTAAAAGAAAAATACAAAGGCAATATACCATCCTCTATAACTTTTGCTACCGGCCCCAGCCGTACGGCAGATATTGAAAAAACTTTAGTGGTTGGTGTTCATGGTCCAAAAGAAGTGTATTTATTTTTGGTAGATAAAGTGTAATTTTTTACAGAAACTTATTTGAGGATTAAGCTAACTTTATATGATGAATGAAATTATCTTTCTGATAGAAGAAGCTTTGGAAGGAGGTTATACAGCTAAAGCAATCGGGGAAAGTATATTCACTGAGGCAGATACAATGGATGAAATTAAGGTAAATATCAAAGAGGCAGTTGAATGTCATTTTGATGAGGGCAAAAAACCAAAACTTATTCGTCTTCACATGATAAAAGAAGAAGTAATTGCTGTATGAGATTACCAAGAGATACTTCTTCAACAGAATTAATTAAACTTTTACAAAAATTAGGTTACCAGGTAAGTCGTCAAAAAGGAAGTCATATAAGACTTACCACTATACATCAAGGCGAACACCACATTACTATTCCAAATCACGATCCAATAAGATTAGGAACCTTGTCAGCAATAATTACAGATATTGCTAATCACTTTAAAAAAACTAAAGAAGAAATTGCTAAAGAGATCTTTTAGCAGCAATTTCCAGTACAAGTATGAGACTTACTGCAGGCAAAAAAATCTATTTCCTTTCCGATTTTCACCTCGGTGCACCCGACCAGGCAAGCAGCCTAATAAGGGAGAAGCGGATAGTTAAATTCCTTGATAAAATAAAAACTGATGCAGCACAAATATTCATCCTGGGAGATATTTCTGATTTTTGGTTTGAATATAAAAGAGTTGTGCCAAAAGGATTTGTAAGAATTTTAGGAAAGCTTGCTGAATTAACGGATTCAGGAATTGAAATGCATTTTTTTGTTGGCAATCATGATATGTGGATGAAAGGATATTTTGAAAAGGAGCTAAACATTAAAGTATATTATCATCCTGCAGAATTTGACCTGGATGGGAAAAAAATTTTTATTGGTCATGGGGATGGATTAGGACCAAAAGATCATCGCTATAAATTCATGAAAAAAGTTTTCAGGAATAAATTTTCTCAACGGCTGTTTGGCTTTTTACATCCCGGCTTTGGAATTGGATTAGCAAATTATTTCAGCGGAAGAAGCAGGGAGGCCACGGGAAAAACAGACGAGCACTTTTTAGGGGAGGAAAAAGAATGGCTGATAATTTTTAGCAGGGAGAAGATGAAAACAAAGCATTATGATTATTTTATTTTTGGTCACCGCCATTTGCCAATTGATTTTAAACTAAGCGATGCAACCCGTTATATTAATTTGGGCGACTGGATAAAGTATAACAGTTACGCTGTTTTTAATGGTGAAAATGTACAACTGAAATTTTATACCGAGTGAGAAGAAGGTTACATATCATAATTGTAATAGCAGTTAGCATCGCCCTGGTTAGTTTACCTGCCAACCATCTATTTGCGCAAAACGCACCTAAAGATTCTGTAGATGCTCTTTCTGCAAAGCAGGATACGGTATTTCGTTTTCAACGGGCTATTAATTATCCCATTGCTTCTTTTACTGTTAATAATCTTGGCGAGCTTTATATCATCAACAGTAATAACCAGCTCAAAAAATTAAATCAGAGAGGAGATTCTGTCGGAGTCTTCAACCAGGTTACAAAATATGGAAAGCTCTCCTATGTAGATGCTCAAAATCCCTGGAAGACGATCCTGTTTTATGAAAATTTCTCAACAATAGTTTTACTTGATAAGTATTTAAATGTACTAACCAACATAAATCTTCGTAAACAAAATATTTTTGGGGTTAAAACAGTTGCCCCTTCTTATGATAATAATATCTGGCTGTTTGATGAGCAGGAAAATAAATTAAAAAAAATTGATGATGCAGGTAAAGTTCTTACGGAAACTGTTGACTTTCGTTTGCTCTTTGACTCTGTTCCTTCGCCTGTTCAAATTGTAGACAGAGATGGTTTTGTGTATTTGTATGATCCCGGCAAAGGTGTTTATGTTTTTGATTATTATGGAAGCTTTAAAAACAAGCTATTGTTTTTAAACTGGAAAAACATTGAAGTGATAGAAAAAAATCTCTATGGATTTGATAATGCTTACTTGTACAGCTATAGCCTGGGCACTCTTAATTTGAAGCAATATCCATTGCCTGGGGCATTTAAAAATTACACCTCTTTAAAAGTAGGAGTTAATAAAATCTATTTTTTAAAGGATAATAATCTCCAGGTCTATACGCTTCAATAATTTTTGATTAAAAAAAGCTTTCGAAAGTCTCCCCTTTAGGGGAGATTTAGAGGGGTTTATAAACTTGCTTTTAATTCATTTAAAAATGATTTCAACTTTTGCAATGAGCGTATCATTTCAAATTTTTCGGCAGCAGTTTTATTGCTTTTTAAAAATTCTTTGGCTCCTTCAATTGTGTATTTCCTCTGCCTTAATAAATGGTGAATAAGTTTAAGATTTTTTACATCTTCGGGGCGGAAGAATCTGTCACCCTTTGCATTTTTCTTTGGTTTTAAAATATCAAATTCATTTTCCCAGTATCGTATCAGAGATGCATTTTCATTAAACATTTTTGATACATCACCGATTGAATAGTACACCTTTTTAAAAAGAATTTCATCTTCTGGTATCTCTATTGAATCGTCATCTACAATATCCTTTAAGTTTTTTCTTCCCCTGGGAGATTTAATTTTCCCCGCAGAATTTAAATTGTTACCGAATTCTTTTTTCACGTTTTCACTCTTTTTTTTGTTCTCCTTTTTTTCTGAAGGGTCATTAAAGTCAAACGTTATTTGATCTGGTGCCATTAGTCCAAACTTTTAGCGCTGCCATTCGCAGCCTTTTTTAATAATCTGTCAAATTGCTCTGGTGTAAGATCGTTATAAAAAAAGTAAACAGCGTCAACTTCAATCCCATTTATATGAACTTCATAATGACAATGCGGTCCTGTGCTTTTGCCTGTACTTCCTACCCACCCTATTAATTCTCCCCGTTTTACTCTTTGTCCCGGTCTTATTTTTATCCTCACCATATGCCCGTACAAAGTTTCATAGCCATAGCCATGATTAATAACAACATGGTTGCCAAAACCACCGTCAACAAACCCTGCTTTTTTAATTACACCATTTCCTGTAGCATAAATTGGTGTGCCTTGTGGGGCTGTAAAATCAAGTCCCTTATGCATTTTAGGAGTGCCATAAACAGGGTCTATCCTCATACCAAAACCCGAGGCTATTCTATCAAGATCGCGGTTGCTTACTGGTTGTATGGCAGGTATACTGGCTAATTTTTCTCCCTGGTTCTTTATTAGTTTTTCAATATCGTTGTAGCTATCAAACTGGTAATTTATTCTTGCACTAAGATTATTTATTGTTTTTGCAAGTTCATTCCCAAGTTTCTCCTCATTCATTGCCTCAACCTTTTCAACTTCCTTTTTTTGTTCTATTAATTTTGCTCTTGCACTATCCGGCAAAGGGTTGGCTTCAAAAATGGAGCGGTAAACCTGATTATCCCTATTTTCCAGTAAAGCCATCTCCTGTTGTAATGATTGCACTTTATTATTCAGCACATCATAATTTTCTTTCATGTTCTGATATTGGGCTCTTGCTAATTTTGCTTCAGGCGAAGGAATAAACCGGAATGCAATTGAAACCAGGATTAATGCTGTTACAAGAGCAGCAGCAAGAAACCCAAAAACACGAAGAAGGTTTACCCGTAGCGGGGTAACAAGTTTTTCGTAACGAAGTGTATTGGTATTATAATAGTACTTTATTTTTTTCATGGTAACCTCTGCAATTCAAAACCTCTAAATTTATTTTGTTTACCGGCAGAAGGTTTTCAAAGGTCCCGCAACTGCGGGATTGTGTCACTCACTTCTACTTTCTGTTCCCCATTCAGCAGACATGGTTTGTGTGTTAGCAAGTCTCCCCTAAGAGATATAGAAGGGGCTTTTCTTATCTTTGCCGGAACACAGCAAATATAACTGCTTAATCAGAAAAAATCAATCATAAATACTGCATTGGCATGATGACGAGTTCGGAAATAAGACAACATTTTTTTGATTTTTTTAAATCGAAAGGACGTACTATTGTTCCCTCTGCCCCAATTGTTGTAAAGGATGATCCTACTTTGATGTTTACCAATGCAGGGATGAACCAGTTTAAAGATTATTTTCTGGGAAATAAAAAACCACAGCATACAAGAATTGCAGATACACAAAAATGTTTACGGGTTAGCGGGAAGCATAATGATCTGGAAGAAGTTGGCGTAGACACTTATCATCACACCATGTTTGAGATGCTGGGTAACTGGAGCTTTTGCGATTATTTTAAAGAAGAAGCGATTGCATGGAGCTGGGAACTTTTGACCGGAGTTTACAAGATTGCCAAAGACCGTTTATATGTATCCGTTTTTGAAGGTGATGAAAAAGAAAATCTTCCGAGAGATGAAGAGGCAATAAGTTTTTGGAAGAAGTGGGTTAGTGAAGACAGGATTATCATGGGCAACAAAAAAGATAATTTTTGGGAGATGGGGGATACAGGTCCATGTGGACCATGTACAGAAATTCATGTGGACACCCGAACTGATGGAGAAAGAAATAATGTTGATGGAAAAAGTCTGGTAAATAATGATCATCCACATGTAATAGAAATATGGAACAACGTATTTATTCAATATAACAGGAAGAAAGATGGAAGCCTTGAACCTTTGCCTGCCAAACATGTTGATACGGGAATGGGGCTCGAAAGGTTGGTGAGAGTTTTACAAAACCGGCAAAGCAATTATGATACAGATGTTTTTATGCCAGTCATAACGGCAATTGAAAAAATTACAGGTAAAAATTATAATAGAACTTCGGAAGTTTCCCCTGCAGGGGGAGGTTTGGAGGGGGCTAAGCAGGATATTGCATTTCGTGTTATTGCGGATCACATAAGAGCCATTGCATTTCCAATTGCGGATGGACAGTTACCTTCTAACACAGGCGCAGGGTACGTAATAAGAAGAATATTAAGAAGAGCAGTGCGATATTATTTTTCCTACTTAAATGTTAAGCAACCCTTATTGTATAAACTAATCCCTTTATTAGCAGACCAATTCAAAAATGTTTTTGCTGAGTTGGATAAGCAGAAGGATTTTATTGGGAAAGTTATTCAAGAAGAAGAACAAGGTTTTTTAAGAACACTGGAAAAAGGAATTACTCGATTTAAGAATTATACCATAGAAAATAAAAGTAATGCTTCAGGCTATGTCATGGGTTCCTTAGAAGATGATAATGAAACAGAAAAAAGCATAAGTGATCAGAATAGATTTTTAAAGGAAAGAAAACGTAAAATTGTTGCGGGAGGATTTGCATTTGAGTTGAATGATACTTATGGCTTTCCTCTTGATCTTACCGAATTAATGGCAAGAGAAGTGGGATGGTCTGTGGACATGGCAGGTTTTGAAAAAGAAATGCAGCAACAAAAAAATCGTAGCCGTGCAGCAGGAGTTTTGGATACTGAAGATTGGATTGTTGTAAATGAAAATGGTTCTTCTAAATTTGTTGGCTATGATTCATTTGAAACAGAAAGCAAAGTTTTAAAATACAGGAAGACAACGTCGCAGGGCAAAGAAGGGTACCAAATCGTTTTGGACAAAACGCCTTTCTATGCAGAAAGTGGCGGACAGGTTGGTGATAAAGGTTCTTTGTCTTTTGATGGTGAAGAAGTTGAAGTCACTGATACAAAAAAAGACAATGATCTGATCATTCATTTCACACAGAAGCTACCTGTAATAATATCATCAGAAGTAATTGCTAAAGTAGATGCAGGCAAAAGAATTCCTACCCAGCTACATCACAGCGCAACCCACCTTATGCATGCAGCATTGCGTTCAGTTTTAGGAAAGCACGTCGCACAAAAAGGAAGCCTTGTGAATGATGAATACCTGCGTTTCGACTTTTCTCATTTTGCAAAACTTTCTGATGAAGAGTTGACAAAAGTTGAGGCTTTGGTAAATGAAAAGATCCGTGAGAATATTCCTGTTGTAATAAGGGAAATGAAAAAAGATGAAGCCATTGCTAATGGGGCTATGGCATTGTTTGGAGAAAAGTACGGAGATGTTGTTCGGGTTGTTGCTATTGATCCGGATTATTCAATTGAGCTTTGCGGCGGAACACACGTTGGCAGTACCGGGGAGCTAGGCATCTTTAAAATAAAACAGGAAACGGCAATTGGTGCAGGATTAAGAAGGATTGAAGCAGTAAGCGGAAAAGCTGCTGAAGACTTTATAAATGAACAATTCGAAATAATTCGTGATGTCCGTAACTCATTAAAAAACCCAAAAGATATTACTAAATCAATCGAAAATTTATCAACTGAAAATGCTGGATTAAAGAGACTATTGGAGAAACTGGATGCAAAAAATCTTGACTCAACAAAAAACGCCCTTTTACAAAAAATTGAAACGATAAACGGAATAAATTTTATTGGAGAAATAATAGACACTGGCAATCCAGATGCCTTAAAAAAGATCTGCTTCTCATTAAAAAGGGAGTTAAAAAATTATGTAGTAGTTCTTGCAGCTAACATAGATCGAAGACCTCACGTTGTCGTTATGATTGATGATGTAATTGCTTCATCCAAAAATTTAGACGCAACCCAAATTAATAAAGAACATATTTTACCCCTTATTAAAGGTGGAGGTGGCGGACAAAAAACGCTTGCAACTGCAGGCGGTCAAGATGCAAGCCATCTAAACGAAGTGATTGAAAAAGTAAAATCATTACTTTAACATGCACATCGTTTTTGAAACTCCACGACTTATTCTCGGACAATTTACTCAAGATGATGCTCCCTTGATCCTGCAATTGAACAGTGATCCGGAAATAGTAAAATATGTTCACGAACCTATACTTACAACAGAGGAGCAGGCAAAAAACATTATTGTCGATATCATCTTACCACAATACAAAAACAATTTAGGCAGGTGGGCAA
>JBPCQG010000181.1:0-5984 GCA_050998315.1 Chitinophagaceae bacterium | reverse complement strand
CATCAGGCGACCTTGCTCCACTTAGCCATTTGAGTTTACCCTTGATAGGATTAGGTGAGGTTTATTATAAAGGAATAAAACATGAGGCAAAGGAAATCCTGGATAAGTTTGACTGGAAGCCAATTGAGTTGCAAAGTAAAGAAGGGTTAGCCTTGATCAACGGTACACAGTTTATGGGAGCCTATGGATTGCATAGTCTTGTAAATTCAGAAAGATTAATTGCATGGGCCGATGTAATTTCTGCAATTTCTTTTGAAGCTTTTGATGGGGTAGATGATTGCTTTAATAAAAAAATTCATTCCATACGTTCTCATAAAGGCCAGGTTGATACTGCAAAAAAATTAAGAGAATTATTAAAAGGGAGTAAGATCACTTTACAAAAAAAATCGCAGGTACAGGATCCGTATTCTTTCCGGTGCATTCCCCAGGTGCATGGCGCTACCAAAGATTCATTTGATCATGTATTGAATGTATTTCTAAAAGAAGCAAATTCTGTAACGGATAACCCAAACATATTTCCTGATGATGATCTAATATTAAGTGGCGGCAATTTTCATGGACAGCCTTTGGCATTAACGCTCGATTTTCTTGCAATTGCAATGGCCGAATTAGGAAGCATTTCAGAAAGAAGAACATACCAGCTTTTAAGCGGACAAAGAGGGCTTCCGCTTTTTCTTGTAAAAAATCCTGGATTGCATTCTGGATTAATGATCCCCCAATACACTGCTGCCGGCATTGTTAGCGAGAACAAACAATTGTGTACACCGGCATCGGTTGACTCAATGTCATCCAGCAATAACCAGGAAGATCATGTGAGTATGGGTGCCAATGCCGCAACAAAATGTTTGCGTGTTGTGCAGAATGTAGAAAAAGTTTTGGCTATTGAATTATTAACGGCTGTGCAGGCATTGGAATACCGCAGGCCATTACGTTCTTCTAAGGCAATTGAAAAAATTGTTTCCGCCTTCAGAGAAAAAGTTTCATTTAATAATGCAGATAGGGTTTTACGGGATGATATGATTAAGTCGGTGGAGTTTTTTTCTGAACCTCTGTCTGAATTAGGATTTATTTGATATAAGATTTTATGATTATGAATAAGAGTGACAATAAATATTAATCAAATCCTTTCACCCCTGAATCCTATAAATCATAATTAGATAATTTTTCTCCACCACTGATTCTAAAAAGTTTCATTCAATAATGCAGATAGAGTTTTACGGGATGATATGATTAAGGCGGTGGAGTTTTTGTCTGACGCTGTCTGAACCATGATTTATGGGATTTACATGATTAATGGAATTTAATCATGTAAATCGTAAAATCTTATTAATCATGGTTCAGATAATTTTATTAATCTCCACCACACTTTCCAATGCCAGTTTATACATTGTTTCCAAAGAGCGTTCACGTTGATCGGCACTCATGCCTTCATGTGTTGGGATAATATCAGAGATAGTTACAATTGTTGCTGCCATCTTATTTAAATATTTTGCATTGGCAAATAAAGCAAAGGCTTCCATTTCTACAGCAGAACAATTATTGTCAGCAGCAATTTTTGGTACCGCCGGATCTTTTCTATAAAATACATCACTGGAATGAATAGCTCCTTTAATGATTGAAATATTTAATGCTTCAGCAGTGTTACTTATTATTTCATAAGCTGCACCCTGGTGCAGAATATTATTTTCATCAACACCAAAAGCACATTTAGCATAAGTTGATTCACTGTAAGCCCGGTCAACATTTATAACATCATACACTTTTGAAGTTTCAAAGTAAGCTCCTGCGGTTCCAATACGGATAATGCACTCAACCTCATATTCATTAAACAGTTCATAAGAATAAATCCCAATAGAAGGAATCCCCATACCGCTGGCACCAATAGTTACAGGTGTTCCTTTGTATGTTCCTGTAAAATAAAAGGCATTGCGAGTGCTGCTCACTAATTTACTATCGTCTAAAAAATCTTCCGCAATATGCTTAGCCCGTAAAGGATCGCCGGCAATTAAAACAATCTTTGCAATTTCTCCCGGCTTAGCGCTTATATGAACACTCATTCGTGGTTTCTTTTAATGAAGATATTTATTTTAAATTATTTCACTTCTTTTGCCTCTTATAGAAATAATAGCTTCCTAAATTCTTTTCTCTTTCTTTTTTGCTTGAACAAAAAAGAAACAAAAAATTCAAGACAAACACAATTGCTCCGCACGTTTTGTCTTGCCAACGCCACCGAAACATTTCTTAATTTCGAAACATAAATATCCGAAACGTACATAAATCAGAAACTTACCTATACTGAAGCATAGCTGCCGAAAACGGCGGGCAGTGGAGGGATTGCTTTGTGCGGATGGAGCATCGTTTTCGGGATGCTTTTCTTTGTAACTTTCTTTTGCACAAGCAAAAGAAAGTTTGAGAACCAAAGAATTTTAAAATAAGATCACTTATGCAAACAACGCAATTCAAATACGATATTGAAAAATACAAAACACCCATTGGAACCAATTTATCATGCAAAGGATGGATACAGGAAGCTGCATTGCGAATGCTTCTTAACAACCTCGATCCCGAGGTGGCAGAAAAGCCAGATGAACTTATTGTTTACGGCGGACGCGGCAAAGCCGCAAGAAATTTCGAAAGCCTCGACCTCATCATCAAAGCATTAAAAGATCTGAACAATGATGAAACACTTTTAATACAAAGCGGCAAGCCCGTTGGCATTTTACAAACACATGAAAATGCACCAAGAATTCTCATATCCAATTCGCAGCTCGTACCTAAGTGGGCCACATGGGAACACTTTGATGAACTCGAAAAAAAAGGATTGAGGATGGACGGACAAATGACAGCAGGCTCATGGATATACATCGGCAGCCAGGGAATTGTTCAGGGCACTTATGAAACATATGCGGCCGTCGCAAATAAACACTTTTCAAATTCCGCATCTGGAAGCCAAGCTTCTTTTCCCCCTTCAGGGGATAGGGGCAGAGGGGCCGGAACTCTTAAAGGAACACTCAATGTCTCCGCCGGCCTCGGCGGCATGGGCGGCGCTCAACCATTGGCAATAACCATGAATGAAGGTGTAGCATTAATAGCCGAAGTTGAAAAATGGCGAATAGAAAAACGATTGATCTCAAAGTACTTAGACGTGATGATTGAAAATATTGACGAGGCAATTGATAAGGCACAGCAGGCACAACAAAAAGGATTAGCAATAAGCATAGGAGTGCATTGCAATGCTGTGCATTTATTACAACGCCTCATAGAAAAAAATATAAAGATTGATACACTAACAGATCAAACCTCCGCACACGATCCGTTGGTTGGTTATGTGCCGCATACGCTCAAACTTGAGCAGGCAAACGTTTTAAGAGAAAAAAATCCACAACAATATATTGAGCTTGCATACGAAAGCATGTACCTCCATGTACAACTCATGCTGCAACTAATGGACAAAGGCGCTATTACTTTCGACTATGGAAACAACATAAGAGCAAGAGCACAGGAGCATGAGGCATCAGTGAAAAGTAATAAGTTATCAGAGGAGAGTAATCAGTTATCAGTAATGAGTAAAGGAAGAAGCAACCAAACTAATAACTCATCATCGAATACTCATCACTCATCACTCGTCACTGATAACTTTAAACTCAACAGATGTTTCGACTTTCCAGGATTTGTACCGGCATATATAAGGCCCATCTTCTGCGAAGGCAAAGGACCCTTTCGTTGGGCAGCGCTCAGTGGCGACCCTAACGACATTTCAGTAACCGATGAAGTGATGATGAAATTATTTCCTCACAACGAAGGGATGATACGCTGGATAAAAATGGCGCAACAAAAAATTGCTTTCCAGGGATTGCCTGCACGCATTTGCTGGATAGGGCAGGGCGACAGGGAAAAAGCCGGGCTTGCATTTAATGAGCTGGTAAAAACAGGAAAGGTAAAAGCCCCCATAGTTATTGGCAGAGATCATTTGGATACCGGCTCTGTGGCAAGCCCTAACCGGGAAACAGAGGCTATGCTTGATGGCAGCGATGCTGTTGCCGACTGGCCCATATTAAATGCGTTGGTAAATACCGCAGGCGGCGCAAGCTGGGTAAGTCTGCACCATGGCGGCGGCGTGGGCATGGGTTACGGCATACATGCCGGTATGGTTATAGTTGCCGCTGGTACTGATGCGGCGGCTGCCCGGCTAAGCAAAGTGCTGCGTAACGATCCGGGGCTTGGCGTAATACGGCATGCCGATGCAGGCTATGATGTTGCTAAGGACTTTGCAAGAAAATTTAATTTGGATTTGGAGGAGAGGTTGAAATAAAAATTTTTGGTCACCACCATTTGTATTTCATAGCATCATCGTGAGACTGTGAAAAAACTAATTTCAAAAAATAGGTATCGTTTACGCACAACTTATTAAATGGTACAGCAAAGGGGCTGATAAAATTGTCTGATGGGTATGAACTTTCAACAAGGAATAACAAGAGAACAACTCAGCATGCTATGCCTGGATCAGGAGATAGATGCAAACAGTGCTGTGCGGTTAATAGATTTATTTGTTGATCAGCTTGACTTGAGTAAACTTGCCTTTACTAAAACACAAGCCGCCAAAGAAGGCCGTCCACCGTACGCAGCAAAAGATATGCTTAAACTATATTATTACGGCTATCTTAACCGGGTGCGTTCATCCCGCAAATTGCAGGCAGAGTGTGAACGTAACATAGAAGTGTGGTGGCTTATCAACCAGTTAAAACCATGCTATCATACCATAGCAAATTTCCGCAAGGATAATTCAGCAGCGCTGAAAAAAGCCTTTAAAATGTTTGTATCATTTTTAAAAGGAGAAGATATGTTTGGCACAGAATTAATTGCTATAGACGGCACTAAAATAAGAGCACAGAATAATAAGAAGAACAATTTTAATGAAGCCAAAATCAAAAAACATCTGGAATATATAGAAGGTAAAACAGAACAATATATTAAAGAGCTTGAAGATAATGATGCAGCAGAAGACAGACAAACGGCGGGATTAAAAAATAAAGAAGTTGCTAAAAAAATAGATACCCTGCAACAGCGCAGCAAGCGTTATGAGGCTCTGCAACAACAGCTCCATGAAAGTAAATCTGCACAAATCAGCACCGTCGATGTAGACAGCCGCTCACTTCCGCTCAAAGATGGCATTACAGATGTATGTTATAATGTGCAGACTGCAGGCGATAGCAAAAACAATCTTATCGTTGAATTTGATACCATTAATCAGGGAGACCAGGGTCAGCTACACCCTATGGCAGCAAAAGCCATGAACATCCTTGAAGTAAAACAAATCACCGCATTAACTGATAAAGGATATCATACGGGTAAACAACTTCAGCTATGCAAAGAGCAGAGCATCACCACCCTTTGCGCTTACCCCGAACGCACCAATAAAAATATAGACCCTGCTTACCATACAGACAAATTTATGTATGATGCAATCCAGGATAGGTATACATGCCCGCAGGGAGCAGTACTTACTACTAATGGCAAAGAATATGAAAAAACAAAAACCGGCAGAGCGGGCTACATGGTTAAAAAGTATTTTACTATGCAATGCAAAACCTGTCCGGTAAAACATTTATGCACCACAGCAAGAGGCATCAGGCTAATAGAGAGAAGTGAGTACCAGCAGGCAATAGATGAGAACAATAAAAGAGCAGATGAAAACAAAGAACTCTGCAAAAAACGATCACCAATAATAGAACATCCCTATGGCACTATAAAACGGGGATGGGGTTACAGTTATACTTTGCTAAAGGGTATTAAAAAAGTGAATGGAGAGATGGCGATAATATATACGGTATATAATCTCAGAAGAGTTATATCCATATTGGGAGTACCGGAGTTATTAAAGAGGCTAAAGCAGTGGAAGCCTGCTTTGTTAATTTTGAAAACAACGTTATTAAGAGCGTTATTTTCAAATTATAAAAATGAAATGTGCATGAGAGCATAAAAAA
>JBPCQG010000229.1:0-6981 GCA_050998315.1 Chitinophagaceae bacterium | reverse complement strand
ATTGGTCTTTGCTGTAATTTTTGATTTAGGATTACTTAGCAAAAGGTCAAAAAATATCACTATTAAAAAAGCATTTTATCAAACCTCTTTTTGGATTGGTTTGGCTTTGGCTTTTGGCATTTTTGTTCGGTACACCGAAGGACAAATTACAGCTGTTGAATACATTAGTGCTTACCTTATGGAATGGAGCTTAAGCATCGATAACATTTTTGTTTTTATACTCATCTTTAGTTTTTTCGGAGTTAAAAACGAATACTATGGACGTGTATTGCTTTTAGGTATTCTGGGTGCAATTATTTTTAGAATTATTTTTATAACAATAGGAATCTCTTTAGTGGCTAATTTTTCCTGGATTTTATACATCTTCGGGGCTTTCCTTGTCTTTACCGGGGTTAAAATGTTTTTCGTTGAGCAGGATGATGAATTTGATCCCGGCAAAAACAAAGTGTATATACTGTTGCAAAAAATTTTACCTATCACAAAAGAAGATGCCGGGGGGAAATTTACAAAGCGAATCGGTGGCAAAAAATATTTTACGATGCTGTTTGTGGTTATTATCCTGCTGGCAACTACTGATATTGTTTTTGCTTTAGATTCCATCCCCGCCGTATTTGCCATTACTCAAAATAAAATGGTGATTTATACTTCAAACATTTTTGCAGTACTCGGTTTGCGGTCTTTATTTTTTTTGCTGAGAGGCGCAGTGAGCAAATTCGATTACCTGCAGCAGGGTATAGCCATTGTATTGGTTTTTATTGGTGTTAAAATGCTGATAGAATATTTTGATATTCATATTCCCATCTGGATATCACTAAGTGTAATTGTTCTCTGCCTTGTTGGCTCAATAGTTTTCTCCATCTATAATAAAAAAATTGATATTCCTGAAGATGCATCTGACGAGAAGAACATATAAAATAGTACAAGTTGGATGTAGCAATTAATTATACCACTGAGAGAATTGCTGATATAACAAGTGGAAAAATTATCCAGCAAAATTCCAAAATACAGCCTGCACATCTTTTATTAGACAGTCGTAAACTTCTTTTCCCGCAAAGCACCATTTTTTTCGCAATAAAGAGCACCCATCGAAAAGCCTCTGATTTTATTAAAAGCCTTTATGACAAAGAGCTACATAATTTTGTAATTGATGACAAAGAATTTGATATTTCTCCATACCCTGATGCAACTTTTATTTTAGTTGAGAACGTTTTACACGCTTTGCACTTATTGGCGATACATCACCGGATCACATTTACCTTACCTGTAATAGGAATCACCGGCAGCAATGGCAAAACAATTGTAAAAGAGTGGCTTTATCAATTACTCGAAAGGGATTTTAATATCGTACGAAGTCCAAAAAGCTATAATTCACAAATTGGTGTGCCCTTAAGTGTTTTGCAAATAGATAAACAGTATACGCTTGCACTTGTCGAAGCAGGTATTTCGCAACCGGGTGAAATGGATAAGATTGAAAAAATTATTCAACCAACGCTTGGGATCTTTACTAATATCGGCGAGGCACATAGTGAAGGATTTAAAGACAAAAAGCAAAAAGTAAAAGAGAAGCTTAAATTGTTTGTGCACTCTTCTTCTTTAATTATTTGTGCTGATGATGATGAATTCAATGAGGAAGTGAACAATTTAAAAGAAGAAAATCCGCAGCTGCAATTATTTACATGGGCGAGAAACCATTCTGCTTTATTACAAATAGTTTCGGTTGAAAAAAAGAATGATTTATCAATTATAACAGGAAAGCATTTAAAAAAAGAAATTAAAATAAGAATTCCGTTTACGGATGACGCCTCGGTAGAAAACGCCATAACATGCTGGTGTTTTTTATTGCAAATTAAAATGGCAAATGAAAATATTGCAGAGGGAATGATGCAATTACATGCAGTTGAAATGAGGCTTGAGTTAAAGCACGGCATAAATAATTGTTCCATAATTAATGACAGTTACAGCGCAGATATAAATTCACTTAAGATAGCGCTTGATTTTCTACATCAGCAAAAACAACATCAAAAACAAACTGTTATTCTTTCTGATATTTTACAAAGCGGCCAGGCAGACCGTGAATTATATGGCGCAGTTTCATCTCTTTTAAAACAAAAAAGAATAGGAAGATTAATTGCTATTGGCCCCAGGATAAATTTGCAGCAGGAACAATTTTCTTTTCTCAACGAAAAACTATTTTTTGGTTCTGTTGATGAATTTAAAACACATTTTCATTCCCTGCATTTTAAAGACGAGACTATTCTTTTAAAAGGCGCAAGGGTTTTTGAATTTGAACAAATAGACCAGTTGCTGGAGCAAAAAGTTCATCAAACAATTTTATCAATCAATCTTAATTCAATTGCTCACAACCTTAAACAATATCAGAATTTATTAAAGGCATCTGTTAAAATTATGGCTATGGTTAAGGCTTTCAGTTATGGAAGTGGAAGCTATGAGATAGCTAACCTTCTGCAGTTTAATAATGTTAATTACCTGGCAGTGGCGTATGCTGATGAAGGTGTGGAACTTAGAAAAGCCGGCATTACGCTTCCCATAATGGTTATGAATCCTGAAGAAAGTACTTTTAATTCGTTGGTACAATATAATCTTGAGCCTGAAATATTTTCATTCTCAATTTTATCTTCTCTTGAAAAATATTTGCATTCATTGGGTATACAATATTTTCCCGTGCATATAAAACTGGACACAGGAATGCACAGGCTGGGATTCGAGCAAAGGGATATGGGAACTCTTGCAAAGCATCTTAAAAAAAATAGTAAAATAAAAGTGCAATCAGTTTTTTCTCATTTGGCTGCAAGCGATCATAAAGGCGGCGATGAATTTACCAATAAGCAGGCAACAATTTTTTTGAGTTGTTGTGATGAACTCAAAAATGCAGTACGCTATAATTTTCTAAAGCATATTGCCAATACTTCAGCTATTAGCAGGCATCCTTCTATGCACATGGATATGGTTCGTTTGGGAATAGGTTTGTATGGTGTTGATAGCAATATTGATATGCAAAAAAAACTAAAAAATGTATCCACGCTTACAACAACTATTGCCCAGGTAAAAAATGTAAAAGCCGGAGAAAGCATTGGATATGGATGGGCAGTATTAAAAAGAGATTCCACTATTGCAACTGTTCGTATTGGCTATGCAGATGGCTATCCCCGGGCATTAAGTAATGGAGCAGGATATATGCTTGTCCACAATAAGTTGGTGACTGTTGTGGGAAATGTTTGCATGGATATGACGATGCTTGATGTTACAGGAACTAGTTGTAAAGAGGGGGATAACGTAATAGTATTTAGTGAGCAATTGCCAATACAAGAAATAGCTAAATGCTGTAATACTATTCCTTATGAAATTATGACCGGTATTTCGCAAAGAGTTAAAAGAGTTTATTTTGAAGAATGATGTAGTGAATTAAGAATAGTTATTTATTAGTGTAGAGGTAAAATAATATCCCAGGGGTTGAATATAATGTATAGTAAATGGTGAGCGTGAAAACAAACTAACTATTACACTTACTACTATAACATTTTACTCACAACTCACCACTTCCTACTCACATTGGTTTTCTTTATATTTACAGCTTAATTTTTTATGTGAAGGGCAGAAATGTTTTCTTAATTATATTTTTAGTGGTGCTTGCCGACCAGGTATTGAAGATCTTTGTAAAAACTCATTATCATATGGGGGAATCTCATCCTGTTATTGGTAACTGGTTTCGGCTATATTTTATTGAGAACGAAGGCATGGCATATGGATGGAAGTTTGGCGGTGAATGGGGCAAAATCATCCTTTCGTTATTTAGGCTCGCAGCTGTAATTTTTGGGATATTTTATTTGCTACGCATAATTAAAAGTAAATATCATCCGGGGTTTATAGCATGCGTTGCTTTAATTTTTGCAGGCGCTTTGGGTAATTTGATAGATAGTATGTTTTATGGAATTATTTTCGAAGAAAGCAGTGCAAATCTTTTAAATATTGCTAAAATATTTCCGGATCAAGGTTATGCGGGGTTTTTTCATGGTAAAGTAGTTGACATGCTTTATTTCCCGATAATTAGAAATACACATTTCCCCTCCTGGGTGCCGGTTTGGGGTGGTGAAGATTTTGAATTTTTCAGACCAATATTTAATTTGGCTGATGCAGCTATTTCAACCGGGGTTATTGCAATTTTATTATTTCAAAAACGTTTTTTCGGGCAGCAAAAGAGCAAAACAAATCATCATACAGTTGAAACCGGCGCCATTGTGAATGACGAAGTACAAGTGTCGTAAAAAGAATTATAAAAATATATCAATGAAAACTCTAAAAATCCCTACTCTTTTCCTGTTATTGGCTGCTTTATTTTTTTCCTGCCAAAAAGAATACAGTTTAGAAGGTGTAATAACTTCAGCAGGCACCTGGCAATTTAATGATGACGCTAAATTATATACGGGTAATATTGATACCGCCTACATTGAAACCGCAGGCACTACAAAAACCTTAAATCTAATAGGTAAATCTTCAGATGGCAACCAAAATTTTCTTTTACATTTATATGCCTCTGACAGCTTTACTGTAGGCGCTTATAAAGCATCTCTTTTTAAAAGTGACTTTCAATATTATACACAGGCAAAAAATATTTACCAGGCTGATCAATTTATAGGTGAGTTTATTGTAACAATTAGTGCGATAAGTAATAATAGTATTACAGGTATATTTTCCGGTGCAGCGGAAGATTCCACCAGTGCAGTAAAATCACTTACCCTAGGTAAGTTTACTTCAAGAATAAATTTAACCGGCAATGGAACTGGCGGAGGTGGAGGAGGAGGAACTGCTTCAGGAACATTAGGTGCATCCGCCGGTGTTTGTACACCAGTTACTACTGCCGGTACTTTTACCCAGGGAGTAACCTTAACTTCCGCAAATACCGCAACCGTTCAGGTTACAGTTACCACAATAGGTACCTATACTGTATCAACTAATACAGTAAATGGCGTTAGCTTTTCAAAAACAGGAACATTTACAACTACCGGTGTGCAAACCGTAATTTTAAATGGTTCGGGTACACCTGTAAATTCCGGTAATCAAAATTTTACGGTAACGTTTGGCAGCAGTACATGTAATTTTACAATAAATTTCGGTGCAGGTTCATCCGCTTCTGTAGGAACTCTGGGTGGCGCTCCCGGTTTATGCACTCCTGTAACTCCTGCGGGTACTTATACCAAAGGTATTGCCCTCACTGCTGCAAATACGGTAACAGTACAGGTAAACGTAAGTACTATCGGGGCTTATACTATCTCTTCCAACACAGTTAATGGTGTCATTTTTTCAAAATCAGGAACTTTCACTACAACAGGTGTACAAACAGTAGTTTTAAACGGAGCCGGAACACCAACAAATTCAGGCTTGCAAAATTTTACTGTAACATTTGGCACCAGCACATGTAATTTTTCTATAACATTCTTGCCTGGAACAACAAGTACTGACTATTTCCCTACAACTCCAGGGACTAATTGGGCTTATGGATTAAAGGGAGGCACACCTGCTGACTCATTATTAATAAAAGTGATTCCCTACCAATTAACAGTTGGTTCAACCACTTATTCAACTTTTACTGTAGATGATATTCCTGCTTCAGGCTCTCCTGATTCACTATATTTTAGAAAGCCGGGTGGTGACTACTATGAGTACTTTAATACACAGGAATTTTTTGGATTTGACGGACCAGGTACACCTCCTAATGTAGAATATATTTTTCTGAAAGATAATGTGCCACAGGGCACTACCTGGAATTCTCCAAATATGGTCGGCTCATCGGGTGGAACTTCCTATACACTTTTTATTAAGATGACATTATATGAGAAGGCAACTACACCTGTTACAAGCGGGGTTGTAACGTCCTCTGATGTGTTGAAGGTCAGGTACGAATATTTTGTTACTGTTGCACCGACAACGCCTTTTTTTACTGAAGAAAGATGGTTTGCAAAAAATATCGGGTTAATTTATACTAGTTTTTATGATGGTACATCCACTGATATTTATAATATAGGAAGATACCAGATATTCTAATAACGCTATGATTTCTATATAAAGCTTTTATTTTTAAATAATAATTATTACATATTATTTTGAGTCCTAAGCAATGACTCCCTGAAAGTGGAAGGAGATTTTGAAACTGTAGGTAAAGAAGAAAAATGTTTTATGATCCTGGAGGAGGGGATCGTTTCAATTTGCGGCTGGGGACTATCTGAAAATAAACCTTTCTGCGATGCACCTCATTAAAAGATATTTTAAGCATGAAGCATCGCATTTGATCTTCCTCCTATAATTTCTCAGAAATAAGGCATCAGTTCCGGATTCAAATACCTTGTACCTGGGATGTGATGGTTGAGATCTCGTATATCGCCTGCGCCCCACTTTAAAAAATCCTGAGTAATTGCAATAATATTATTCCAAAAACGTTTATTCAGGCAACTAAAAAACAATATAAATCATCTTTCTGCTAATCCGTTGGCATTAGGAATCATGAAGTAAAGGTGTCGTAAACCTTTATTAAAAAAAACTTATCAATGAAAACTCTAAAAATCCCCTCTATTTTCCTGTTATTGGCTGCTTTATTTTTTTCCTGCCAAAAAGAACCCAATCTCGAAAGAACATCAACTGCTTTAGGAACATTAGGTGTATCAGCAAGTGCTTGTACACCGGTTACTACAGCCGGTTCTTTTACGCAGGGAGTACCTTTAACTACAACTAACACTGCAGCAACAGTTCAGGTTACAGTTACTACAATCGGCGCATATACTATCTCAACTAATACAGTAAACGGCGTTAGTTTTTCAAAAACGGGAACATTTACAGCTACAGGTGTGCAATCTGTAATTTTAAATGGAACCGGAACCCCAACCAATTCAGGTGTGCAAAATTTTACTGTTGCCTTTGGAAATAGCACATGTAACTTTTCTATTACCTTCTCACCGGGGGGAACTATTA
>JBPCQG010000193.1:0-19395 GCA_050998315.1 Chitinophagaceae bacterium | reverse complement strand
ATTTTAAAACAATAATAATGAGAACAGGTAGACCAAGAGAAAGAGCTATAACATTAATGGATGGCTTTTATATAGAGATCAGTAACAAAGGCGAAAGCAAAGGTTTAAAAATAAGAAGTGAGAACCGCGCTGCAATGGAGCTTTCTGCAAAACAATACTCAAAATACCAGGATGTAACTATTCTTGGGGAATATAAAGGTGGAGTAGCGGTTTCTGCAAAAGAGAAAGTAGCTTAATTAATATATTTTAACCGCGGTATCCGCGAACTTATATTTCCTTCAAAAACATAGAGGTTAAATACCATACGGTAAGAGGGAGGTAAAGTTATGTCAACTACATAGTTCCTAGGTGGCTTTTAAATAAACACTTCATTAACTGCCCAATGCGGCGTTATTATGGACGTTGAGATTCTTTTGCTTTGCCCTACATCATTAAACCATAGGAGACAAATCTAATTCTTCAAGGGAAGTGAGAAACAAAAGGTTGAACCCTTATCTTCTTCGCTTTTAAAATCAATGATACCCGAATGGCGTTGGATTATTTCATTGGTAATATATAAACCCAAACCAAGGCCCGGGTAAGTATTGTTCTTAACCTCACTTACGCGAAAGAACCTTGTAAATATTTTAGACTGTTGGTCAATAGGAATTCCTATTCCAAAATCCTGAACACAGCATTTTATATTGTCATTACTGTTTGATGTTGTGATAACAATACGGTTGGCATCAGGAGAATATTTTATTGCGTTTGCAATTAAGTTTATAATTACCTGGCCTATCCGGTTTTTATCGCCAATAATAGTTTTTGTATCGGTAAGACTAAGTTCAATTTTATGGGTTTGCGTGCTGCGCTGCATTTCATCTGATATCTCAATTACCAACTCATTAAAATCAAAGTTATCTTTATCGTATTGCATTTGCATTTGCCCTGCATTTACTTTTGATGCATCCAGAAGATCAGCAATAAGCCGGGTTAGTTTATTTATTTGCTTATCCATTTTTGTAAGCATGTCCGAGGCAGCTGTATTTCCTTGCTGTTCAAGAGTCATTTGCAAAATTTGGGTAAATGCTTTGAGACTTGTTACAGGAGTTTTTAATTCATGGCTTGCCATGCTTATAAACTCATCCTTTCGTTGGATAAGTAATTCTATAGCTTCCTGCGCCGCCTCCTGTTCGGTTATATCAGTTAAACTTCCGATGTATCCTTTTTCCTGTTGTTTTACAGGATTGCTTTGGGCTAATACCCATCTGTATTCTCCGGCTTTTGTTTTTATTCTGAATTTGGAATGAAAGGGTTTTAATTCATTAAAGCAACTCATAAATTTTGCATACTGTGGGTCTGCATCATCAGGATGGAAAGCTTTTGCCCATCCCAGGTCAAGGCTCTCTTCAAAAGACAAACCTGTAAAATCGCACCAGGGCTTGTTTACATAGGTACAAAGTCCTTTGTCGTCTACTTTCCAAATCATAAATGGTGATTGGTCTGCCAGATCGCGGAAGTAATCTTCACTTATTTTAGATTGATAAGCTTTGAGCTCTGCATTTTTTCTTTCCGTTATATCAACTGTAATATTTAAAGCCTCTTCAAGACGCTTATCCTTATCCCTGCTAAAAATAACAGCATATGTATGTACCCAAATATATTCTCCATTTTTATGCCGCATCCTGTATTCAAATTCTACCGGCTCATTGTCACTATAATCGGGATAGGTATCATTGGCAACAGAAATCTTTTGTTGGTTTTCCTCAAGTATTTTAGGAGCATCTTCCGGATGCATTAAAGAGATCACAAATTCAAATCCTCCTGCTAAAAATTCTTCTGCCTTATAACCAAACATCGTTTCAACAGCTTTATTTACATAACGATATTTACCTGTGGTAACATTAAAAACTGTTATAAGTCCCGGAGTTATTTCGGATATTTTTTCAGTGAAATGACTTATTTCATTAAGTCTTTTATTTGCTGCATTTATCTCCGTTATGTCGTGCATATTTATTACAGCGCCCATTACCTTACCTTCAGAATCTTTGATTTGGCTGCCGCTTGCATAAAAAAATTTTCTCTCTCCATCTTGGGGTATGACAAGCATTTCAGCATTCTCCACTTTTTCTCCTTTTCCATGCCCTGTATAATGGAACGTCTTCAGTTTTCATTAAGCCTGAGCCATCCGGATAATATAAATTGTAATGCTTTGCCCATTCCTCAGGGAGCAAAGGTTTTAGCGGCTGACCATGAAGTTTTTTTTGTGCCGGATTAAAAAAGATGAGAACACCATTTTCATCACATGCTACAATTCCGTCTGCAACATTTTGTGACACAGCCTGGAAAAAAGTACTATCAAAATTCATTTTTATGTAACTACTGAAACAAATAAAAATAAACAATTTGTTTTTAAGTGTGACGATTGATCGGGGTGTAAAGCTCTTTTTTAAGTGAGTAAACCCCACTTATCTTCATATTCGTCTTTTCGAAAAATTAGCCACCCACTTACCAAAAGGTTTTCGAAATTCAATTATTGATTCTTCAATTACGTTTTTATGCGTTTCATCAGCCATATCCATTAATACAGAAACGCCAACCTGCTCCATCATCTGCCTGCAATTGGTACGGATTATCGCTGCATTTTCCATTTTCAAAATATACAAATCACAGCCTGCGGCACCTACAATTTTTGGCGCAACAATCATTGCATTCTCATAAATAAACCGGCTGGTTGTTTGCGATCGCGATTCATGTCCATCCTCATCCGGCTCCTCAGAAAGGTTTTCGGCAAAGGCAATCACCAATCCAAATACCTCACGCCATTTTAAATACATTGCTTTTGCTGCAGCTCTTGATGGAGCAGTTTTCCATTCTTCACCATCATCATCAAAATTAAATCTGCCGTCATCCCATTCAGGGAGAAAATTAAGTTTGTCTAAATCCATATTTTGGGAAAATTATAATCACTGTATCCCAAATATAATCCATGCCTCTATTTCTTAAAAATGCATAATCCGTAAGGCTAACTTTTAAATGTAATTTTAATCATCTCAACAATGTTATCTCAATTTAAAAAATACATACAGGATAAAACAAAGATCACAAATGAGCAATTTGATCTTATCTCCGGCAACCTGGTATCAAAAAAATAAAAAAAGATAGTATGCTTTTAAGGGAAGGTGATGTTTGCAGCCAGGTTTTTTTTGTAGCAAAAGGATTATTGCGGGCTTATACGATTGACAGCTTTGGTAAAGAACATATCATTCAATTCGGTCCTGAAGACTCATGGGTGTCAGACAGGAACAGTTTTTATTTTAATCTCCCATCCATGTTCTACGTAGATGCAATTGAAGACTCGGAAATAGTTTTCATTAATAAAGAATTTTACGAACAATCAGAAAAAATAATTCCGGGATTTAATTCATTCAGTGTAATGATACTGCATAATTTTATCCGGTTTATGCAAAAACGTATCAGCTTATTGCTCGGCGCCACAGCAGAGCAACGCTACCTCGATTTTATAGAATTCTATCCCAACCTAACCTTACGTGTTCCCCAATGGATGATCGCATCCTACCTTGGCATTACCCCCGAATCACTAAGCCGCGTAAGAAAAGAACTGGCGACCAAAAATTTTAAGCCCCACTGATTTCTTATCATACATCAATGGATTCCGTTTCACATCGTTATAGCTTTGTATCATAAAAAGACAGGATATGAAAGCAAAAAAAATTGAAAAAATACTAACGCCGCCAGCACCTCACATGGTGGGGGATGGATTCAGGGTTCATAATTTTTTCCCTTCAGGATATAATATTGGCAACAACAGGATGAGCCCGTTCTTTATGATGGATTATAATTCCAAAGTAGAATTTTCACCAAGAGAAAATCCAAGAGGTGTGGGGGTGCATCCGCATCGTGGTTTTGAAACCGTAACAATCGCTTACCAGGGCAAAGTTGCCCATCACGACAGTACCGGGAACAGCGGTATAATAAGTGAAGGAGATGTACAGTGGATGACAGCAGCTTCGGGCATTTTACATAAAGAGTATCACGAAGAAGAATTCAGCAAAAAAGGTGGACCATTTCAAATGATACAGCTTTGGGTAAATCTGCCTGCAAAAGATAAAATGAGCAAGCCTAAATACCAGGCAAGAACAAATGATCAATTGGGTAAATATCAATTAGGCAATGGGAGTGTTATTGAAGTGATTGCAGGTGAATTTAAAGGAGTGAAAGGTGCGGCATCAACATTCACGCCTATTGAAATGTATAATGCAAAATTAAAAAAAGGTACTGCTGTCACCTTCGATCTTCCTGAGAATTTTAATACAGGAATTCTGGTTGTGGAAGGCGGAGTAAAAATAAACGGAGAAAAAGTACCTACTGATAATTTTATTCTTTTTAAAAATGAAGGAGAAACTATTTCAGCTGAAGCGGATGAAGACAGCGTTTTATTTGTAATAAGTGGTGAACCAATTAATGAACCGATTGCCGCTTATGGCCCGTTTTTAATGAATACTCACGAAGAACTTGAGCTGGCACTTGAAGACTTCAACAAAGGAAAATTCGGATACCTGGAAGACTGACATCAAAAAATAAAATAATAAATTTTAAAACAAATCTTAATTAAATAAAAATGAAAAAATTATTCAGACCGTCAATTAAAATACAGCAGTTAGATGTGATCCTACTCCTTCTGAGAGTTACTATAGGTTCATTCATGCTTTTCCATGGCATAACAAAATTGCAAACACTTTTTTCATGAGCACCAATACAGTTTCCTGATCCGCTTGGTGTAGGCGCTCCAGCATCACTTGCATTTGCAGTATTTGCCGAGGTAGGTTGCTCCATTCTTATTTTAGTAGGATTGGCAACCAGGCTTGCTGTAATTCCTTTGATAATAACAATGTTAATAGCAGCATTTATCATTTTGGGAACCCAGGGATTTTTAAAACAGGAACTGGCATTGATTTACTTACTTGTTTATATAACACTATTTGTTACAGGCAGTGGCAAATATTCTGTAGATAGGGTGATTGCCGGAAATAATAATAATGCTACCGTTTAACGGGCGGATATTTGATTTTCAAAACTCTTATTCATACATAAAAATTACAATTATGGCAATTACATGGAAGATTGATCCTGCACACTCAGAGATCCAGTTTAAAGTCCGGCACCTTATGGTAACAAATGTTACAGGGTATTTCAGAAAATTTGATTTGAATGTTGAAACAGAGTCAGATGATTTTAACACCGCTAAGAAAATTGAATTTACCGCCGACCTTGATTCAATTGAAACCAATAATGAGCAGAGAGATAAGCATCTTAAATCAGATGATTTTTTTAATGCTGAAAAATTCAAACAATTAAAATTTGTTAGCAATAATTATTCTGCAAGCGGAGATGATGCAACATTGAATGGCGATCTAACTATCCGGGATGTTACCAAGCCTATTAAATTAAAGGTTGAATACGGCGGAAGTGTTGTTGACCCATACGGTCAAAGCAAAGCTGGTTTTACGGTCACCGCTAAAATAAGCAGGAAAGAATATGGGCTTCTGTGGAATGCTGTAACAGAGGCTGGAGAAGTAGTTGTTAGTGATGAAATTCGTATTCATTGTGAAATACAATTGATAAAGCAAAATGTTGAAGAGGATGTAAAAGCAGAAGCAACTGTCTAGCTAATAGTGGACTGAAACATTACATCAAATGAGGAACACAAAATAAGTTTCACGCAAAGAATTATAAGAAGCAAAGCCGCAAAGAAAAAACTTTGCGGCTTTTTATCATTGCGGCTTTGCGTGAAAATATTATCTCTTAATTCTTCACCGGTAGGAAAGAATATTTTTTAGCATACTCCATCATTTGCTCATAAAAACTTGTGGGGTATTCAATTTTTACATCGGTTACTTTATCGCCATCCATTACGGCAACAAGTGTTGGTTGTATAAAGCCGCGGTATGGTTTTACATTTAGTTTTTTATAGCGCTCTAAAATTTCTTTATGCAAAGCAATATCTACTTTAACGCCATAATTTTCAATCAGATTTTTACCTGCATTAAAATCTCCTTCTGATTTTATTCTTTGTATCTCGCGCAGCAATTGACCAAAAAGCTCACGCAGCTTACTGTAGTCATTTATCTTAACATACGTTTTGCCGTTATTTTTTACAAACTGAACAACACTGTCTTTTTTTCCCTTTTCATACACCCATCTTGATACCATTTGCCTGTTACGCATGTGAGCTTCTTCAACCTTATCACCCAATTTTAACCTTGTAAGCTGTGTCATTAATCCATTCATCAGATAGCTGTCGTATAGCGTTTTACCTACTTCAAAAGAGGGCATAACACCAATATCAACTAATTTTTGATCCATAATATAGTATAGTGCAACAAGGTCTGCACGACCTTCTTCCAAAGCCGAAGCATAATTTTTTAAAGTTTTGTCGGTCGTTTCTACCCCGGTATTTATTTGTCCCGATGCATGCCCGATACACTCATGCATATCAACCTTAAGATCTTCAGAAAGTGCACCCCACTTTTTTAATCGCTGAACAATTGTATCATTTAATGCGAACTCATCTACCGATCCACTTTTTACACCTGCTACATTGTATGAATAAATGATGTTGCTAAGCGATACCGATTTAGATCCATGGTCTTTCCTTATCCATTCATTATTGGGAAGATTTATTCCGATGGCTGTATTAGGTGCAAGGTCTCCGCTTTCAACAATTACAGTAATTGCCTTTGCAATAATTCCTTTTACCTTTTTCTTTTTATGATCCGGCATTAAAGGAGAATTATCTTCAAACCATTGTGCCTGGTCTGCTATCGTCTTTATGCGTTTGGTGGCTTCCATATCTTTCAGAGATACTATGCTTTCAAAAGTTCCTTTTTTTCCAATAGGATCTTCATACACCTCAATAAATCCATTCACAACATCAAGGCGGCTGTTAACATCATTAACCCAGGCAATACTATAATCATCAAACTTTTTAAGGTCACCGGTCCGGTAATATTCAATCAATAACTGCAAAGCTTTTTTCTGCTGTTCATTTTCAGCGACGGTTACTGCCTTTTGCAGCCAGCCTACAATTTTTTCTATGGCAGCAGAATACATGCCGCCAACCTTCCAAACTTTTTCTGTAATTGCTCCGTTCTTCTTTATTACTTTGCTGTTAAGCCCCCACATAGGCGCATTCCCGGTGGTATTCCACTTTGAATAAAATGCTTCCACTTCTTTTTGTGTAACCCCTTCATAAAAATTTACTGATGATGCTTTAATATTATCAATATTGGGGCTTAGGTCAACAAGCTTTGATTCTATCTTCGGATCAAATACAAGGGGTTTAATGCGATTTAAAAATGCCTGAACACTTTCGCCGCTTTCTTTTGGCAACTGGCTTGAATCGCTTGCTTTGATCACAGTTGAAAAATATTCGAATGAACATTCGGGAATAAATTTTTCACTGCCGTAATGATGATGATTGCCGGTGCTGAACCAAAACCTTCCGCAATATTCCTGAAACTTTTTCCAGTTATCACTGTTCTTATCACCGTTGTATGTACTGTAGGCAGCTTCCAATGTTTTACGTAGCATGAGACCATACTTGCTTTTCTGATCATAAAAAATATCTCTTCCGCTAAGAGCTGCCTCATATAAATAATACGCCAATTGCTTTTGCTGAAGACTTAACTGATTAAAACCCGGTACCTGGTAACGCAGTACCTGCAGGTCAGCAAATGCTTCGGCTTCCACTTTAAACGATGTATCATAAGCCGCGGCTGTTGTAGTAGTATCATTTACCTGGGTGCTGTCCTTATTCACGGGTTTATTAGTAGTAGCATTATTATTGCAGGAAAGTATCAAACCAAATAATGCAATTGCACCAATAAATCTTTTTACATTGTGTTGCATAAATAAATTTTTGAGGGAATAAAAATAGGTTATTACAGAGAGATGAAAGCCCGAATGCAGCCGGATTAACAAATGCTTTGGCATAAACGTTGCGTTTAGTTGAGGGCATTATTCACCGTAGAATTTAAATAATATATTATGTTATTCAAATCTTTATTATCATTTGCCATCTTAATAATAATAACATTCTCTGCTCAATCTCAAAAAGCGAAAGTAAAGCGCAAAGGAGTTTCACCTTTGGACATAACTAAAACACCGGCACCTACTAAATCAAAGTATACGCTTGAACAATTTACAGGGAAATGGCAGGAGGTGAGCCGCACAGATAAAACCAATTCATCTATATCTTTTAAGGATACATTATTTTATAATTTTTTAAAAACCGGTAAAGTGTACAGCAGGGATGGAGTAAATATGAGTTTGATGGGCGAGGCAGCAATTGAACCGGGAAATGTATTAGTGGTTGCTGCAGATGTATTCAATATAAGATCGATGAATAATAACCAGGTAGTTTTAGATGACGGAGATTATCTTCATACATTAGTCAGAAAAAAAGAGTTCTGGTCTGAAACGTTACCAAGTAATTTTATAGAAGCTGAAAAATTCACTACTCCTGTTTCGGTCAGTGCATCAACACTTCTTGGCAAATGGAAAATATACAGAAGAGATGCAAAGCCTGGTGATAAGAATAATAGAGTACTTATAAGGATACTTAACGTTACAAAAGCAACAAGTAATAATACTGCTACCGGGGAGTTAATGTTTTATTCATCTGAAAAATTAGAAACACTTCCTTGTAATATTACCCTCAATGGCGAAAAAATACATATCGCTACCTCAAAAGACTCCTGGAACATGAATGTATATAAAGCGGATGGAAACAACCTCGTGTTTGGTGATACTTCCTTAATGTATTACTGCAAGCCTTTTTAATTATGGGCAAAGTCCTTACTATTAAAGAACCAATTAAAGAAGCACATGATACCGAAGAAAAAGATATTTCCGTAGCTATAAAAGATTATCACGAAGCAATAAAGAATGATCCATTGCTGGAGAAAGCGTATGACAGGTTGATGATCATCTATCGTAAGGAGAAAGAATATAAAAATGAATTAAGGATAATTAATGCAGGGATAAAGGCTTTTGAAGTTTTTTACAGATCAAAAAAGAGCGGCTCAAAAAAAATAGCAGAAATAAGTAAAAAGATAAACAGGAGCTTTGGATTTACTGATAAAAAAGGCAATGCTGTGTATGATCCGGAGCCCATTGCAAAATGGAAAAAAAGAAAAGCTACCGTTGAGAAAAAAATAAAATAACGATTAGCCGCGATTATAATTATCCGTCACGATATTTTGATGGTGAGCACCCCACAGACACCATACTTTTGCTGACCTGATAAATTTAAAATATATGTTACCAAAAGAATTAACCGGCGACCTGGTAAAACGTCTCTCAACAATAAAAGGCCAGATAGAAGGTATTATTAAGATGCTGGATGATGAAACAGATCTTGATAAAATACTAATACAATTTAAAGCTGCTGACCAAGGGTTGCAAAAAGCACATTACCTGTTGATGGATGAAGTATTTAGAAAAAGTCTTGCCTTGAAACTTGTACAGGTTATGAACGCTTGCCCTGGTAATTGTGAGGATGCAGAGAAAATAGAATATATGAAGCAACAATTCCCGATGCTTGAATTTGACCAGTTGACTACTCAAATAAAAGAAGTGAATGCAATAGATAAACGTTTAGAGAAGCACAATAAAAAATAGTTTGAATAAAGATTTGGAAGACACCCCCCCTGCCAGGTGATCTTTGCGTTATCATCAAAAAAAACGTTATGCAAAATCAAAACAAAAGAAAGATTGAGTTATTTACTGCCGGTTGTACTGTTTGTGAACCTGTAGTTGAAATGGTAAAAGAAATGGCTTGCAGTTCTTGTGAGGTTGTAATTTATAATCTGTCGCAACCTTGTGAAACTAAAGAGTGCCTTGAAAAAGTAAAGACTTATGGTATTAAAGCATTACCTGCAATTGCTGTGAATGGCAAACTTTTATCCTGCTGCCAGAACAAAGGCATTTCTGTTGAAGAATTAAAAAATGCAGGAATAGGAGAACCGGTGCTTAACTAAAACTAAACTTATAAAACCCCTTTAGGGGTTGGGGGATTATTATGGCATTAGAAAGTGTCCAAATGAAGGTTTCAGGGTTAATGTGTTCTTTCTGCACCATGAGTGTTGAAAAAGCATTGAAAAGGTATCCTGCAATTAATAGTGTGATGGTTAATCTTGTACATGGAATTGTGTTGGTAGAAGCTGATACGGCTAAAATGAACAGGGAGCAATTGGCTGAAGCTGTTGAAAAATTAGGCTACTCTGTTTCTTCAACCGAAGTGCAGCAATATAAAACTGATGAAGAACTTTTTCGTCTGATAAAGCAACGGGGAACTATTGGAATGGTGGCCTCGGTTATTGATTTGCTTGTTGATCCTGTGAATGTATTTAGTCTTCCCCAACAGTACAGGGCTTATTTTAGTTTGGCTGTTGCTGCTTTTGTTTTGTTTTGGGTAGGATATCCAATACTTCGTAAAACAATTATGGCGTTAAGGCAAAGAGTAATCAATGCTAATGTGCTCCTTTCTGCCGGAGCATGGGGTTCTTTTATTACTGGTGCTATCTCTCTTTATAACCCTTTCTTTCCAAACTTTTTGCCCGTTGCTGCATGGTTAATGTCGCTGCATTTATTCTTTGGTTATTTCAAATTAGATACCCGGAAAAAAGCATCGGATGCAGTACGTAAACTTATTAATCTTCAACCTGCAAAAGCAAGAGTGCTAAGGGGTGAAGGTTTTGTTGATGTACAGACTAAGGAAGTAATAGTAGGGGAAGTTGTAGAAGTAAGACCAGGTGAACGTATTCCTTTAGATGGTGTGGTGTTGAATGGTGGTGCAAGTGTGGATGAAGCAAGTTTTACAGGTGAAAGCATACCTGCGATAAAAGAAGTGGACTCTAATGTTATTGGTGGTACTTTAAATCTTGATGGGGCTTTACAAATAAAAGTTTCTAAGATTGGGCAGGATAGTTTCCTTAGCCAAATAGTTAGTTTAATGAGCCGCATTGCAGAAAAGAAACCACCTGTTGAATTGTTAGCAGATAAGCTGATGAACTATTACGGACCTGTTGTATTTATTGTTGCTGCTATTGCTTTTATTGTGTGGGGTGTGGCTACTGGCAATTATATACAAGCAACACTTGTTTTGCTCACAACTATTATTATGGGTTATCCTTGCGCCTTGGGAATAACAACGCCTATGCTTGCTGCTATAGCCGGTGGAAAAGGAATTTCTATTGGTCTTTTAGTAAAAGCAAGTGAGGTTTTTTATGGATTGTCAAGAGTTGATACTATTGTTTTTGATAAAACAGGGACGCTTACTTATGGAAAACCTACTGTAACAGATGTTCATGCTTTTAATGGTAATGGTATTGAATTGTTGTCTATTGCTGAAGCATTAGAAAGTAAATCTGAACATCCAATAGGACAAGCCATTACATTTTTTGCTTCAAAAGAAGGTGCTCCTAAACTGTCTATGAACAATTTTAAAGCTGTCCCTGGTAAGGGAGTAACAGGTAATATTAATGGTGAAAATGTACTTGCCGGAAAACCTTCTTTTATAGAGCAAAGCGGTATTGATGTTTCAAATGAAGTAAGGAGTTCAGTACTGGCTTTAGGCAGTGAGGGAAAGACTGCTGTGCTTATTTGCAAGGGTGCTACTGTTATTGGTGTTATTGCTTTACAGGATACTCCACGTCCTGCAGGTGAACAGGTAATTGCTAAGATGAAGCAAAGAGGTATGAGAACTGTAATGCTTACAGGTGATGCTAAACAAGTGGCAGAACCAATTGCAAAAAGATTAGGAATTGATGAAGTACAGGCAGAACTATTACCCGGTGAAAAAGCTACTGCTATTGAAGCATTGCAAAAGAAAGGTTACAAGGTTGCAATGGTTGGTGATGGTATAAATGATGCTCCCGCTTTGGCTCAATCTGATGTAGGTATTGCAATTGGTGCAGGAACTGATGTTGCTATAGAGGCTGCCGGTGTTATACTTATTGGTGACAGGTTAATAGATGTTTTAAATGCTGTAATCTTAGGTAAGGCAAGCTATAAAACAATGACAGGAAACGTTATTGTTGCGGTGCTGTTTAATATAGTTGGAATGTTGCTTGCAACATTTGGTTTGATAACGCCAATGCTTGCCATTGTAGTAATGATCGTTAGTATTTTTGCTATCTTAATTAATACTCTTCGTATAAGAACCTTGAAACTTGAAAGTGTTTCGTTAGAAACAACTGCTGCATTAACTGAAACAAGTTTTAAAGTTTCTAATATGGTTTGTGAAGGATGTGCTGAAAAGATAATTACTGCTCTTACTGCATTGCCGGGTGTGAAAACTGTGAAGCCTAAAGTCATTCAGAAACAAGTACAAGTAAATTATTATCCTGAACAAATAAAGCAGGATGAACTAAAAAGAGTTTTGGAAAAAGAAGGATTTAATGCAGTTGAATTATAAAAGTATAATCAACAATTAATTTATAAACAAACTATGTTAACGATGAAATCATTGCTTATGAAAGTATCAATGTCTTGCATTATGATTATTGCTTTAGCAATAACCTCTTGTGCTCAACAACAACGGAAAGAAGAAAAAACAACTCCAAAAGAACAAACAAAACAAGTAGTGATGCAAACAGTAAAGATGCCTGTTGATGGCATGGTGTGTAATGCCTGCCAATCTAATGTAAAGAAAACTATTAAATCCGTTGATGGTGTTACTGATGCAGAAGTAAATCTTGAAAAGAAATTTGCTGTGTTCACTTTTGACCCTAAAAAAGTAAAAGTTGAACAAGTACAAAAAGCAGTGACCGATAAAGGTTTTCCCGCAGGTAAGCCACAAGAAGTGAAGCAATGAGTTTAGAACATTTTATTGAACAATTTAGTAAGTCTTTGGCTGAAGGGTCTTTTGTGAGTTTAATGATTGCAGCAGTTGCAGGAATGATTACAACGGGTGTTTGCCCTTGTACATTACCTGTAGGACTTGGCATAGCTGGGCTGGTAAGTAGTAATACAGAAACAAAATCTAACAGAGGGCTTTTAATTGCATTTGCTTTTTTCTGTGGTATTGTACTTTGCCTTAGTGTTTTAGGTGCAATAGCGGGTCGGTTAGGTATATTCTTAACAGAAACATTCGGGCAATATTGGGCTTTGTCTATGGCTTTAATTTCTTTAATAGCTGCTGTACTTGCTTTTTATGGTCCAAGAATACAAGTGAATAAATTAGCTGCTTTACGCAGACCGGGTATTACTGGGTCTTTTACTTATGGAGTGATATTTAGCCTGGGTACATCTGCTGCACCATTACTACTATTGCTCTCTGTTGCTGCTGCAACAGCAAACCCTTTTTATGGATTTCTGCTTGCCCTATGTTTTGGAATTGGCAGGGGTTTACCTTTTCTTGTAGTTAGTTTATTTGCGGGTGCTGTTACAAAGTTTGCTCAACTAACATGGTTGAGAAGAAGCATTCAAATTGTAAGTGGTCTTGCTTTACTTTTTGTGTGTTACTATTATGTAAGGGTGTTTATTGATTTGCAGTAATAGCGATGCAAGTTGTTACCTCTAAAGCACAACAAGATTTATTCATCTGGATGGGTGGGCAAGCTACAGTGCCGTAGGTGCAAAACACACAACAATCCCCTTGCTTTGCCTTTAAGGTTGTTTCGCATTTGGTACACTTATAAAAAAATTGGCAAGCATCTGTAGGCATTGTTTCCTCTTTCTGAAAACCGCAGTTTGGACAAGTGATTGTAGATTGTAATATTAAAGTCTTCTCCATAGTTATTTAATTTTCTCTTTTAAAACATCATAGCTTTTTACTGTGTAACCTGTTTTACTAATCACTGCTGCAATTGTTTTTGCATCGACTTTTGATTTATCAAAAGTTACTAAACTGTTTTTTAAGGAGTATGAAGTTTTATAAGCCAATACTCCCGTTACTTTGGAAAGCTCATTGTTTACATGCTCTTCGCAACCTTCACAAGTCATGCCTTCTATTGTAAAGTTTACCTGTTGCTGGTTGTCAACTGCCGTCACTATCGTTGTCTGTTGTTTTGGTTTTGGATAAAACATTTTCGCATATAGTGGGAAGGTCATCATTAGAAAAGCAAACAGACTTACTATGCTAAGAAATGTTTTTGACTGAAGGAATGAAGACTTCATAGTTGTTTCGCAATTGCAATCCATATCATTAATTTTACTTGGCTTTAATTTTACATACCACGCAAAGGCAAGTACAGCAACTGATAACCCTATTAAGTAAGGTCTTGCGGGTTCTATCCAGGAAAAGTTTGCAGCAATGCTGCTGCTACCGGCAAGCAATGCAATAACAGGTATAATGCAACAAAGCGAAGCTGCGAAAGCTGAAAGAAGTCCTGCGCTTGTGTAAGTACCAGGTGATTTTATACTTATCATACTGTTTCCAGGTTTTGAGTCTGTACGTTGATGTGTTTAAAGAAAGATTTTAAAATCTTTAGATTTTCTTGTGTTAGTGAGTAGTAAATTGTTTGTCTTTCCTTCCTTGTTTGTACAATGTTTCCATCCTTTAACTTTCTTAGATGTTGTGATACTGCCGGAATACTCATTCCTAAAATATCGGCAAGGTCGCAAGGGCACAATTCTTTTTCTTCCTCCAATAAATAAACAATCTTTAGCCTTACTTCATTACCCGCTAACGATAAGATGTTGGATAGTTGGTAAAATGACTTTTGAGCAGTCTTCAGTTTTCCTTTACAATTATTAATTTGCTCGTGATCTGCAAATAGTCTTATACAAGTGTTATTTTCCATACGGCAAAGATAATAAAAATAGCTATTTAAGCAAATTCTTAAATAAGGTTTAAAATATTTCAATCTTTTAAAAAAATGTGAGTCAGAGCATTTAATAATTATAAGGCATGATACAACAAATTAGAGAAAGGGTTTAATGGATAGTAAAACCTATCTAAAGGTTTTCAATTACAAATTCTTCGCTGAATTGATTGATCTCATCTCTTCCATTTCTGAATTGCTGCATTATCTCATCTTCAGTACCTGTTGCTTTTGCAGGATCAGAAAAGTTATGATGAAACTGTTTTGCCTTTGACGGAAGTACAGGGCATTGTTCTTTTGCATTATCACAAACAGTTATCACAATAATCAAAATCAATGTGGCGGTATTCATTAATATTATTTGATGTGTGCTTTGAAATATCAATGCCATCTTCTTTCATTACAGCAATGGCTTTGGGATTAACGCCATGCGTTTCTATACCTGCACTGTATACTTCTGCTTTATCCTTTGCAAAATATTTTAAATAACCTTCTGCAATCTGGCTTCTGCAGCTGTTGCCTGTACATAAAACTAAAATGCGTTTCATTATGCGGTATCGATGTTTGTTTATTATTAAAAAAATGGCAAATCGAAATTTAAAATACAGCAACTGGTATTGAAGCAACTATATAATCCTTTAGTTTTTTCCTATATGCTGAACCACTGCCAATGAAATGGATCGTGCTGAATTCATACTTGCCTCCACAATAAGAACGGCAAAACCAGTAATTTGTCTAAACACTAATTTCTAAATTATGGATGTATAGTAGCCCAGCCCTGGTACTGCCGGATTATTATTTCACCGTTGCCGGTTGGCACATAGGAAATAAAAGACCACAATTCATCTTTATTAATTTTCCTTTCTTTTAAAGTGTTTAAGCACTGGGCTAAGATGACACCTTTCTCCTGAAGTTTGAGCAATGAAGTATCATAAATATTTGATTTTTTAAATACTTCAACGCCATCACCAAATACAACCAGCTCAACTTCTAACTTGCCTTTTAAACGTGGATCTTCCAAAGCGTTATTGATATTGCGAATGACTGCTTTTATTTTCTTATCATCCGATTGATTAAGTATGTATAAGGCTTTATACGATTTTAAAGATGCTGCTGCGCCATAAAAATCAGCATTGCTATTTTTTTTCTGGCTCCAGGCAATTGCAGTAATACAAAATGATACCAGTGTAAGTATTATCCTTGTGCTTTTCATTTTTATTTTTTGATGAGTGATATTATTATTCAAAATCTTTAACAGCTTCTCCCAGGTCAAACACTTTTACAACTCCATTTAGTGTTGATTGTATTAACGAACTAGCGGCTGCACTTCTATAACCGCCGGCACAATGCACAACAATGGGTTTATCTGTTGGAATTTCATTGATGCGATTTCTCAGCTCTCCTAAGGGTATTGAAATGCTTTCGGGGAATATTTTTCCTTCTTTTACTTCCGATAAGTTTCTTACATCAACAATTGTATAATCTTTTGTATGTTCTTTAAATTCTTTCACATCAATTTTCTCATCTGTGATTGGTGCATACTTTAAAACAAATGCTTCTTCTATTTGTGTTTCATAACCAATTGATGCCGTCCTTTCTATCATCCCCTTTAAACTTTTTTCATCATCACCGGTTAAATAGAACTTCTCCGCTGGTTTAATTATGCTGCCCAACCATGTTTCAAACTTTACACCTTCCATCAAATTTATTGAATGTGAAAGATGACCTCTTTTAAAATCCTTTTCTTTCCTTGTATCAACAATCCATCCATTTTTGTAATGTATAGCATCTGCTTCCTTTGTAACCGGATTATTTATTTTTACAGCCGCAATACTTTCTTCAAAAGAAGGAGCACCTTTTTTGTTTAACTCCACATCATAAGAAAAATACGCCGGTACAAAAGGCTGGTCACTCAATAATTCTTTTACAAACTCATCTTCCGTCTGTGACTGTAATGACCAATTGGTTTTCTTTTCTTCCTTAATGGTGCTGCTGTTTGCTTCGCTTAACGCTTTGCCACAAAGTGTGCCTGCCCCGTGTGCAGGGTAAACAATTGTATCATCATTCAATGGCATTAGCTTATTCCGCAGGCTATGATACATTTGCTTTGCCAATTCATTTCTTAAAGTTTTTATATTGCTATGATCTTCCCGCAAATCAGGTCTGCCGCAATCACCAATAACAAGTGTATCCCCTGTAAAAACTGCTTTTGGTTTTCCATCATGTTCCAGTACAATACAAATGCTATCGGGTGAATGACCCGGTGTATTTAATGCTGATAATTTTATTTTCCCAAATTCTATTTGTTGACCTTCATCAAATGATTGATGTGGATAGAGCGCATGAACTAACTTACTTGTATAAATTGTTGCTCCTGTAGTTTTATATAATTCCAAATGACTGCTTACAAAATCGGCATGTGGATGTGTTTCGATAATGCATGTTATCTCTGCCTTATTTTCTTTTGCATAATAAAGGTATTGGCCTGGATTTCTTGCCGGATCGATCAATACAATTTTCTTTTCACAATCACTCAATATTGCATAGCTGTAATGCGAAAGGTTTTTATCTTCAAATTGTTTTATCTGCATGTGATTTGATTTACCTGTCTAATTTTTGTATCCCTGTTAATGTGGCAACTTTTCTCTTACTAATCCATAAATCCATGTGCCTGCAATAGCACTTAAAAGAGAAACTATAATTACTAAAGCACCTGTACCTATTTGAGCAAACATGGGTCCCGGGCATCCTCCGGTTAATGCCCAGCCAAAACCGAACAGTAAGCCTCCATAAATTTGACCTTTATTAAATTTCTTAGAAGGGATAACAATTTTTTCTCCACTAATGGTTTTAATATTAAACCGCTTAATCAGCCATACAGAAATAATTCCTGTAATCACTGCACTGCCTATCACTCCATACATGTGAAAACTTTGGAGATGAAACATTTCCTGGATACGAAACCATGAAATGACTTCTGACTTCACTAATAAAACTCCAAAGAATATTCCCGTAATAAAAAACTTCAGATTGAAAATAAAAGGGGGGTTCTTATCACTTTGTTTATAATCAGGATCTAAAGAACGAACCTCAAAATCGGTATTTGGTTTTATATCTATTGTTGCTGCTTCCTGCATGATAATTTTTTATAAATTTAAAATAAATGGTAAAAGAATATTTGCCATCAGGAAACCGCCAGCCATAAAACAAATAGTTGCTATCAGAGAAGGCCATTGCAAATTTGATAATCCCATAATGGCATGGCCGGAAGTGCATCCGCCTGCATAACGGGTACCAAACCCTACTAAAAAACCGCCAACAACAATCATTATAAAACCTCTTGCTGTAAGCAATGCCTGCCAGTTAAATATTTGCTGTGGCACAAGTGACTGGAAATTATTTATACCATATTGAGATAGTTCTTTGGCAAGATTTGGATTAACGTTTACTGCATTTATATTCATTAAAAAGGTTGCAGCAATAAAGCCACCAATCAGGATGCCTGCCACTAAAAACAAATTCCAGCTTTCCTCTTTCCATTTGTATTGAAAAAAGGGAATTTTAGCGGGAATACAGGCTGCACAGATATGCCGCAAGGAAGATGAAATTCCAAATGTTTTATTACCAAGAATAAGTAATAACGGAACCATTAAACCAATTAACGGACCAGCAATATACCAGGGCATCGGTTGTTTTAAAATCTCTAACATAATCGTTTCGTAGTTTTTAATTTAATGCAAATGTCAAGTAACAATAAAAAGTAATCAGTAACTATTATCACAGTTGTCTAATTTTTTTTAAGCTACGCAAATTGATAATTTACCCCGGTGACCTGGGTTAATAAAGTTGGAGGTGCATCTAAAATGATTGCGTTGCCTTCAGGCTTAGGTGTAACAGGAGAATTGGAAGCTAAGAACTCCTTCATTACCTGGTGCAAGGTATAAGGTGTGTTTGTTCCTTCCTTTACATCAGGTATGCGGCAAAGCAAAGTTGCCGGGTCCCCTTCACGTTCGCAGGCGCTAACTAAATATATCTTTTCTGCTTCCAGTTTTTCTCCGTTTACTGTTACCGCTTTTACCCGTTTTCCCATTTCTTTAAAAGCTTTAAATTCAACTTTCATCCCTTTAAACTTTACTAACCATCCACCCAGGCGTTTTGAAGCATCTTTTGAAAATACATTGTTCAATTCAGTTTCTAACCATTTTTTAATTTGTTTGCCGGAAGCTTTCGCTGTTCTTATTGTACTGTCAACCGGCAACATATCAAATATATATCCTTCTGTGATCGGAATGTTTCCTGTAGCATCCGGCGTAGTGTTGGGCGGACAAAAACGAAACCCGTTTGACAAAACAATATCGGGTTTTATCTTCCACATCAATGCTTCGATGATTAATGTATCGATCGTATTTTCTACAACAAAATAACGATATAATGGAATGGTGCTGTAGCCAAGCACTTTAGTAATATCTTTTTTAAGTGGCTGTTCCTGTTTAGCGATGAGTGCCTGAATAACAGCATCCGGTTTATATTGCTTCGCATCAACTTCATCAAGGCTGTATTGTTC
>JBPCQG010000158.1:0-6217 GCA_050998315.1 Chitinophagaceae bacterium | reverse complement strand
TCTTAGACACTGGAACTTTTATAAATATATTGCAAACAAATAAAATTTATTTTTCAGGAAGCGGCGCCTTAAAGTTGAAAAACTTACTGGATAACAAAAATGCTGTATATATTAATAAAGAAATAGAGCCCTATGCTATGGCACAGCTTGCATATAATAACTATGCTAATCAAGACTTTGCAAACGTATCGTATTCCTCGCCGATGTACTTAAAAGAATTTTATACTCCATCAAAGCCGGCATGACTGTAAAAGACACATTTTACGATTATTTCTTGTACGTTTTTAAGCCTTTCATATCTTTGTAACAGAAATCAAAACAATTAAACATGTCTTCAGAACCCGTCCAAAATTTAGCAGAACAGGAAGGGGAGGATGCATTGCATATTAATTATTATAATGTAAAAAAAGCTTCGCTCATTCTTCGTTCTTTAAATCATAAGCTTCGTCAGCAGATCATTAAAATAATAAATGAAAGTGATAAGCTTGCCGTAACTGAAATTTACGTAAAACTCAGGCTGGAGCAATCCGTTGCTTCCCAGCATCTTGCCATATTACGAAAGGCAGGTATAGTAACAACTAAAAGAGAGGGCAAATTCATTTATTATACCATTAATAAGAAAAGAGTGGAAGCCATTGAAGATTTTGTAAGTAAGCTTGTAGGTTAAATTTTCCTCAACTCAAATCTTTCTCAGCAAGTTGAAGATGCTATCTTGATGCAGAACAGCATACGTTTTTTATTAGCTTATCTTTGCCGTGATATTTTTATATGCATATACAACAACTCTATACCGGTTGCCTCAGCGAAGCAGCCTATTTTATAGAAAGCAATGGTGTAGCAGCCGTTGTTGATCCATTAAGGGATATAGATGTTTACATTCAATTAGCGAAAGAAAAAGATGCAGTAATAAAATATATTTTCGAAACACATTTTCATGCAGATTTTGTGAGCGGGCATTTGGATCTTAGTAAACAAACAGGGGCAACAATTATTTATGGACCAGAAACAGAAACAAATTTTCCTGTTCATGTAGCAAAGGATGGAGAAATTTTTTCTATAGGTGATATTACTATCCAGACTATTCATACACCAGGACACACCGTGGAATCCACCTGTTATTTATTAAAAGATGAACACCAAAAACCGCATTGCATTTTTACCGGAGATACTTTATTTGTAGGCGATGTTGGCAGGCCTGACCTTAGTAGTGGTGATATGACAACAGAAGAGTTGGCTTCTATTATGTATGATACAATTCAAACTAAAATATTGCCTTTACAGGATGATATAATTGTTTATCCTGCACATGGCCCCGGAAGTAGTTGCGGTAAAAATTTAGGACCTGATACTTACAGTACTATAGGGGAGCAAAAGAAAAGTAATTATGCACTGCAAGGTCAATCAAGAGAAGAATTTATTAAAGCTGTAACAACAGGCTTAAAGGCTGCCCCCGTTTATTTTGCTATTAATGCAAAAATTAATAAAGAAGGATATGATAGTCTTACTGAAGTAAAAACAAAAGGACTCACTGCATTAAGTATGGAAGATTTTAAAAAGAAAATGGAGGAAGATGTTATTGTTTTAGATACCAGGAAAGAAACAGTATTTACAGAGGGATTTGTGCCGGGTTCAATATTTATAGGTCTTGAGGGCAGATTTGCAGAATGGGCAGGAACATTAATTCCTTTTCAGCAGCGTATTATTTTAGTTACCGATACTGGCAAAGAAGAGGAAACAATTATCCGTCTTGCAAGGGTTGGATTTGATAAAGTGGAAGGGTATTTAAAGGGCGGCTTTGAAGAATGGAGGAATGCCGCGGAAAAAATTGATCTTATAATTGATGTGGAAGTTGATGAACTGGCATTAGATATAAAACATGACACAAAGCTTGCTGTGCTGGATGTAAGAAGAGAAACAGAATTTGGAGATGGTCATATAAAAAATGCAACCAACTTACCATTATCTGATATGATTGATATTGTACAGATAGCAAATATAGAAGAGGATAAGAACTTATATGTTCATTGTGCCGGTGGCTACAGAAGTGTGATTGCTATATCGCTGATGAAAAGACAGGGATATAATAACTTGCGGAATATTTTAGGTGGCTGGAATAAAATTAAAGAGCAAAAAGATATTGAAATTGAAAAGGAAGCTAGTGTCTTAAATTAATCTACCCATAGCTTTTCATATTCCGGTTTATATTCATTTTTCCAGCGGCGGTGGCTCCACAAATAATTAGCTGGTTGCTCTATTATTTGTTTCTCTAAAAAATCCCTGTATTTTTTTGTAAGTTTCCCATTTTTAAATTCTGCAGCATTTTCAGTTACCATAACCGTTTCAAATTTATAATAGCCCCGCTTTATTTTTTTAAAGCTTGCAAACCCAACCGCACTATTATTTCTCACAGCATTTTTTTCTATAGTATACAAAAATGAAGCAGGCTTTGAAAAAAAATTAAGCCAGAAGGAACTTCTAGGATTTGCCGGGCTTTGGTCAGCTACCAGAGCTAAGACATGTTGCTGTTTATAAACACCCAGCATATCTTTTCTGTAATTAGTAGCATCAATTAAAATTGTTCTGTTTTTGGTTCTTATTTTCTTAAAAATGGTGTTAATTATTTTATTAGATATTGGCATATAAACCAAAACAAACCGTACAACAAGGTTTTGAGAATAAATTTTATTTGCAAATTCCCAGTTAAATTGATGCCCGCAATGCAATTGAATATTAATACCTGTTGCAGCCAGCCGGTTTAGTTCATCAAAACTTCCCGAACATCTTTTATAAAATTCCTTATCGGTTATTGTAATTAATTTAATGGATTCAAGAAAGTAATCTACAAGGTTATGATAAAACTTCTTTGCAATTTGTACTCTTTCTTTTTCAGTTTTTTCAGGAAAGGCAATTAGTAAATTATTCATCACCACTTCCTTCCTGTATCCGATAACATAATAAAGTAAGCCATAAAATGCATCACTTATAAAATACAGAACGCTGAAAGGTAAAAGAGAAATTAACCAGAGAAGACCGTAAACGAGGTAATACATTCTTCAAAGATATGATTGAAAAAAATACACGATTAAAAGTATCACAATACAATATTCTGCAGCCGGTCGTTCCTGTAAGGAAAATCGGTATTGAAATGCAATCCCCTGCTTTCATGGCGAAGCTGTGCACCTTTTGTAATTAAATATCCAACAGTAATTAAATTTCTTACTTCGCATAATTGAGGTGATACCTCAGTAGCCTGGTATAGTGCTTCTGTTTCTTCATGCAAGAGATCCAGGCGCTTCATCGCTCTTGCCAAACGAACGTTTGTTCTCACAATACCTACATAATCACTCATTAGTAATTGCAGTTCTTTTAAGCTTTGGGTTATCAGGATCATTTCCTTCGGAGCCGTTGTGCCGGCGGCATTCCAATCGGGAATTGCATCGGATTCCAGCGATGGCAAAGTCTCCGCCATGGGGGGAGATTTAGAGGGGGTTTTTATTTTAGAAACAGCATCAAGGTAACACCTGTGAGCAAAAACCATTGCCTCTAATAATGAATTGCTTGCCAACCTGTTTGCACCATGTAAACCTGTACTGGCACATTCTCCGCAGGCATATAAATTATTAATAGAAGTTCTTCCCCATTCATCCGTTTTTATTCCACCACAACTGTAATGCGCTGCCGGCGCAACTGGTATCATCTGTTTGGAAACATCAATGCCTAATGATTTGCACTTTTCATAAATATTAGGAAAGTGATGAACAAATTTTTCTACATCCATATGCCTGCAATCCAAAAACACATGTTCAGTTCCGGCAACTTTCATTTCATTGTCTATCGCTCTTGCAACGATATCCCTTGGGGCAAGATCAAGCCTTGCATCATATTTTTCCATGAATGCCTCTCCTTTATTATTGCGAAGAATAGCCCCGTCTCCTCTTACAGCCTCTGTTATTAAAAATGCTTGCCCTGCAATACCTGGCTCATACAAAGCTGTTGGATGAAACTGTATGAATTCCATATTTTCAATTCTGCCCTTTGCCCTGTACATCATAGCCACTCCATCACCCGTCGCAATAGCAGGGTTGGTGGTTGTACGGTAAGCCTGCCCATTACCACCTGCTGCAAGTAAGGTTAACCCGGAGATAATTTTTTCTATCCTATTGGTTTGCATGTTTATTACATACACACCGTAACATGCAATATCCGGCGTTGCTTTGGTTACCAAAAAACCAAGATGGTGCTGAGTGATTATATCAACTACAAAACAATGGCTGATAAGATTAATATTAGATTTGTTTTTAATGGCTGCAAGTAACGTTCTCTCCATTTCCTTTCCTGTAACATCTTTATGATGCAATATCCTGGATTCGCTATGCCCCCCTTCTTTACCCAGTGTGTATTCACCTTCATTATCTTTATCAAACTTAGCTCCCCATTCAATAATTTCTCTTATCCTTTCCACCCCTTCTTTCACAACAATCTCAACAATCTTCCTGTTGCATAAACCATCGCCGGCAATTAAAGTGTCTTCAATATGCTTTTCAAAACTATCATGGTCCATATCCATAACTCCTGCTACCCCACCCTGTGCATACTTTGTATTGGTTTCATCACTTTGTGCTTTAGTAAGAATAGTTATTGTTTTATCCGGGCAATCCTCAGCAACCTTTAAAGCATATGTTAAGCCTGCTATACCCGATCCTATCACTAAAAAATCAGTCTGCATATGATTATTTGTAAACCTGTAATTAACAAAATTAAATTAGCCTGCCCGTTTGAACTCAAATAAAAACGGTTACTTTCATATCACAAATTATTTTATGAAATTTTCACTTTTATCTATTGTTATACTTATTTTCCTTGGATGTAATAATAATGATAAACCGTCAAAAAATATTGTTACTGCAGCAACTCATATAAATGAAACTAATTTATACAATACTGATTCGATAAAAGCATCACTTATATCCTCTAACGCTGAATCACAGGCTGCGGCTAAAAAGAAATTTTTAGAAGCGATAGATCTTTATAAAAACAAAAAGCAGGTTGCACAAAGTATTAATGTATTTAAAGCATCACTTTTTATTAATCCATCAGAAAAAACTTATTTTGAGATGGGCGCTGCCTTAGCTGATAATAAAAATTATGAAGAGGCTTTAAAAGCATTAGAGATAGCCGAGCAAATGGATTATTCTCCTCTTGCTAATATTCTTTACAAAAAATCTTTAATTTACGCTTCTATGCCGAACAGCGCATTTTGTGCTGATGGCTATTCAAAAATTAATGACTCTCTTGCGTTGCATCTTATGGAAGTCGCCTTGCAAACAGGCTATTCAAAACCTGCCGATTATTTACATGAAAAAGCTTTCGATTCATTACGGTTTAATAATGAATGGAATTTTAAAAATGTTTATCAAACAGCTATGAGCGGCAATAAAGATCCTGAAAGGCTTGCCTGGGATAATTATAAGGATGAATTTAAAAATATTTCGCTTCCACGTACAATAAATACAGTTTGGATTTACCAGCAGAACTATGAAGATGCAATTGCTTATGATTATGAAAAGTTTGTTCCAGAAATGCGCAATGGCAAATTTTCAAGAGAAGTTGAGAATGAATTTTTTTACGTAGGCAAGATAAAAGAAGATTCAATTTTTACAGCCTTATTATATGCCGGTAAAAATATGTGGTTGACAGATGGAAGAGGATATTCTCCGATATATTTTTATATAGTTACCTATTCTCCGCACGGAAAGATACTTGACAAGATGCAGGTCGGCGGACAAAAAGCCTTTACTGATAATTTTAAAAACCTCTTGATAAAAGAAAATTTAACTATGGAAGTAAAGGAATTTAAAAATATCTATGAGAAAGACCCTGCAAAAGATGGATACGAAAATAATAAGGTATCCAAAAGCGAATTGCTTACCACATCCTATTATCACATTAATGCCAGGGGAAAATTTGAAAAGGCAGATAAGGAACAGTTGGCCAATAGGTAAATAGTATATTAGTATATATAGTTGACTTTACCTACCTCTGATATTCTACTTTATTTCTTATACTTTATTATTATCTACTTTATAAACCTTTCTATAATTTATTGTCATCTCAGCTATTATTAAATTAGGAACCCAGCTGAGCCATGCGGTTGTAATATAAATTTCCACCGGCCTGGCGTGCACATTAAACCAGGCAAATCCAAATGTGTATATTC
>JBPCQG010000153.1:0-4317 GCA_050998315.1 Chitinophagaceae bacterium | reverse complement strand
CACCTGTTCCTATGCGACAATTCCATTTCGCCGCTTTCTAAGTTTTTAATTACTTGCTGACAACTTTCTTCATTTGAATAATCGTACAATCCAAAAACCAAATTATCAGGTGCTTTAATGTTTTCTTTAAAGTCAACCAGCGAATAAACAGGGCTTTGTTTATTGTGTTCAAATGCTTCTGTAAAAGTGCAGTAAGCGCCCATCTTTACTTGATGGTGCAAAAGTCCTGCATCTTCACGCCTGTTTAATGGACGGGAAACAACAGCGTATCTTTCTGAAATTGCCATTACTTTATAAGGCAGTTTTCCACTATCAAAATAAACCTGCTTCCCGACTGAAAAAACAGCCGATAACAAATAAGGCTTCGTCGGGTGCGCAGCACCAACGATGAAGCCCCGGTTGTACGGAACCGCACGGTAGGGTGCAAATTGTTATTATGGGGTTTACGATTTGTAGTGTTTGGTGAACCCTAAAGCTGCCCTGCGGATGGCAGATAAATAAACAAGTGTTTATAGAGGGTTTTCTTCATTTTCATCTTTCACTTACAACTTCTAATGATATTTTTAATAAAGTTTCTGCTGCTTTTGTTTCTTTTTTGCTGTATATACATAGCGCTGCCTGGCCGCTTTATACGGCTTCATTTTTTAGTATGCCGGTAGTTCTAATACAACTTAGAAGATCTGTGGCCAGTTCTTTCCAATCTACCGGAGGCCCACGCCGCCTAAAGCGCATCACTGTTTCCATTGTTTCTTTCTTACAGCATGGGCATTGCTTTGGATTATATGCTACAGGGGTTGCTTTGGAACCAACAGATGATAGCTGTGGTAGCGCAGGCAACTGCGCTTTTATAACCAATGCACTTTTATCTTTTGCGCTACTGCTGCATATACCGTAATGCCTTATTCTTACAAAACCTTTGGGCAATACATGTAATGAGAAACGACGGATAAACTCCATTGCTTCCAATGCCATTTCTTTCTTTACGCTGCCCTGCCTGTAATCTTTATAAGTAAAGCTCACTTTCCCTGCTTCAATATTTTGTATGCGGTGATTACTAATAGCTATCTTATGAGTATATCGACCTAAATATTCAACCACACTTTGCGGTCCTGTAAAAGGCTGCTTTGCATATACTACCCACTTATGTTTATATAAAGCATTCACAAGCTCTTTGGTCATCTCCCCAGGCAATTGTTCTTTGAGCGCAGCTATGAACCTGCCACGATAAGCTTTGCTCATAGCCTTTACATTAAAGAGGTATTTGCCATCACTCTTTGCCTGCTTCCACTTGTCATGCTTTGTTAATCCGCCACCAGGTACTATGCAGTGCAGATGCGGATGCAATGTCAGGGTTTGCCCCCATGTGTGCAGTATGCTTATCATACCTGTCCCGGCACCCAACCATTTATGATCGTGACCAAAACTATTGACGACGCTCCATGATGTTTTAAACAATAGGTCGTAGAGTAGTTTTGGTTTATACAGACATAACCGATTAAGCGTATCAGGTAATGTAAACACCACATGGAAGTATGGCACAGGCAGAAGGTCTGCCTGTCTTGCCTGTATCCATTTTTCACGTTCTCTTCCCTGGCACTTGGGACAGTGCCGGTTGCGGCAACTATTATAGCTTATACTTAAATGACCACAACTGGTGCAGCCATCTACATGGCTGCCCAGTGATGCCGTCCGGCATCGCCTTACAGCATCGAGTGTTCGCAATTGCCATGTATTGAATCTGCCGCTATACTGTACCTGTGACCAGTGTGCATTAAGCACACCGTCCACTTCAAAAGCAGGTGCCATTACTTAGTCCTGGTATAAAGTGTATCCAGAGGACTGAATGCAATACTTGCCGAAGGCCGTGCAAGGTGCAGGTACACCATAGTTGTGTTTATGTGTGCATGACCCAGCAATTCTTTTATGGTAAGAATGTTTACACCCTGCTCCAAAAGATGTGTGGCATAAGTATGGCGAAGTGTATGCAGTGATACTTCTTTTACAATGCCTGCTTTTTTTACTGCCTGCGATATAGCCCATTGTGCGCCTCGCTGTGAATACGCTTCACCGTTCGTCCCTTCCAAAAGAAACTTACGCGGCTTCTCTGCATCTATATAAGATCTTATACCTCTTTGCAACATAGTGCCCATAGGAAGGCAGCGGTCTTTATTACCCTTACCCTGGCGCACATGTACCATGCTTCTTTCGGTATCTACATCACCCAGGCAAAGTTGTCTCACCTCAGCACATCTGAGCCCGCAGCCATAACAAAGTGCAATGAGCAGGCGATGCTTTAAAAGATCACAAGCCTTCATCAACGATCTTACCTCTGAGGCATTAAGCACAACAGGCAGCTTATCATTGCGCTCAATAGAGGGAAGGCTAAACTGTTGGTATGGCAATCCGCGAAGTCTGCAGGCATAGCGCATACCATATACAGTAAACTTGAAAAATGTGGCAGATGGTGAGCCATTGGCTTTTACCAGGTGCAGATAATCGAGCACCTGCTCGTTGTCGAGCTCTGTAGGAAGACAATTGTAATGAAGTGCAAGATGAGCCAGATGACGGGAATAATTTGTAAGGGTGCTTTTGCTTTTACCACTTACATTGATGGCACGTTCCAGTTCTTTGTACAGTGCATCAAAACCTGTTACTTTGTTAATGGCTTGCTGTACTAAGGTCTCATAATTGGTGGCAGCAGTACGCAGCCCGGTAGGTCGTTTTGTTGTTTGCATAAAAAATATTTTTTAGTTCATGCAAAACAAAGCCTCTTTAATCTTAAAGAAGCTTACAAACTACCGAAGGTTTAGTACAACAAGGGGTTTGCCAAAATGGGGCAGACGGAAGCCGTGTTTCAACTTTTCGTTTTTCAATTTAGCTTTAGTTCCGGGCAGGACCAGCAACAATTCCCTAACCTTCGGCAATGCAAAACGTTGTGCGCAATCATCACTGAAAAGAGAGTCATTTAACAACCCCACACTAATTGGAATAATATTGAAAAACGGTTTGCTCTTTCGATTTATACGTAGCAATTTTGCTGGTGATGAAATTGTTTCGAGATTTAAACAGAAGGCAACATAGGTGCTACTTTGTTCGGATAGAATCATTAGGAGCCTTGTTGTATGCGTCCAGGCAACTGTCAAGCGAACGGCCTTGTTTATGTATGCAATCACAGAAATCGTAACCAGCTTTGGTTCTGTTACTGCCTTTAAATTGCTTTATACATTGCGATAAGGTGTTGCGGGGCCTAATGCTGTAAAGCCTTGGAACGACCGCCGCAAAAACGATAACGGCAGCAAACACTCCGGCAAAGAAAAGTGTCGGGAATTTATTACTAAGGCTTTTCTTCTCCGTTAATCCATCGGAAATTGCCGCCAGATTAAACGGAAGAATGTACTTCCATTTGTCATAATACCAGCCAAGCAGATACAAATTAGCCAGCACCATTAAAGGCGAGGTAAAAAGCGAGCCGTCAAAGCGCACCGCAAACGAAAGAATACAAATATTCAATATAATGGGGAAATAGAGGAATGCTCCGAGCGCCGCCGTGCGTGGTATCAGCAACAGAATCGCTGCCGTCACCTGCACAACGCCGATAAATGTGTAGTAATAACCCGCCTGGTGTAACGCTACTAAATAATGACCCATCGGGTGATTAGCGGATAAGCCGCTGGCAAACCGCTCGCCCATAATTTTGACCATACCCGCAGGTATAAACCCCGCTGCCAAGGCTAAACGATTAAAAACAGCAAAATACCGGAGCCATCTGTTTTGCTTTACGTTAAAATGAAGCCGGTCAAGTTTGGAAGAAATACTCATAAATATTTAGAATGTAATTCTGAAATTTATAAAAATGAATACTGCGGAAAATTTTTAATTATCTTTTGCATACATTAAAGCCGACATTTCAAAAAGTGCTTTGTATTTCAAAGTTACAAAAATCAGATAAAAAAAACTTTTTTTCTTTTCGCTGCCAGTTTGGGTTTGAGAAAGAGCAATTGGTTTTTATCTCTCACGTTTTAACACAGAACTGATTTTGAAAAATGAATATCGCAAGCTGTTTACTTTTTGCCAACAGCTTCGGCTTGACAAAGAACATTTGGTATTAGACGGTTAGTGTTTTGAAAGACTTATGAAAGAAATAGTTTAGCTGCTTGTGTTGAAAGCTGCTTTTAAGCAAAAAAAATCTTTCAAGTTGTTCATTAATTTTCAAAGCGCTTTCGGTGGACAGAGGAAGGGCGGCACACAATCGAGTAGACGGCCTCACCGCTTTGTAAGCGATGAGGTGCGCCTCTCACACCACCGTACGTACGGGTC
>JBPCQG010000462.1:0-3422 GCA_050998315.1 Chitinophagaceae bacterium | reverse complement strand
ACACAGAAGGAATATCAATAAATTGTCTTTTAGCGAGTATAATAACAAATGCTTTTATCAAAGGACGTGATATAAACCTTACCAATAAACATACACAGCTTTACGAAAGGTATAAATATAGATATGGGTTGAAATAGTCATCACTTATTTACATTTTCATACAAATAAAAATCTGTTAGCTATTGAATGAAAGTTAGAGAAATCATCAGACTCATTGAGAAAGACGGATGGTTTTTTGTAAGGCAAAGAGGGAGTCATCGTCAATTTAAACATTCATTTAAATCCGGCATGGTAACATTCCAGGTAAAGAAGGTGATGATCTTAAAAAAGGAACAGAGAACAGCATTTTAAAGCAGTCTCAATTAAAATAATTAATTTTAAGTATGGAAAAATTCCTCGTTGTTATTGAAAAAGCAGTTAAAAATTATTCAGCATATTCTCCTGATGTTTTAGGTTGTATTTCCACAGGAAATACAATTGATGAAACCTTACAGAATTTTAAAGAAGCCCTGGAATTTCATTTAGAAGGATTAGCTGAAGAAAATATGCCGCTTCCTTCTTCAATTTCATTAGAAGAACATTTAAAAAAAGGAAATATTTATTTAAATGAAGATATAATAATTGCCTCTCTCCAAATTACTCCTCCTAAACAATTAGTTGCATAAATAAATTCAAAGAGTAATTTTTTGGTAACCAGCATTAGATTCTTTACTCACCTTCATTGGCGTCGCACACTTTCACTTTAGTTCTTTGTGAGCAATCTTTCGACAAGCTCAGCAGAATTGAAAAAGTTGAAGTATAATGATTGTTGGTGCAGCTTACGCACAAATGCCTAACTACACACCAAAAACGGAGAGGAAGCATGTTCCCAAACGTCAATAACCAATAAATTATAGCCCACTTTTAATCAACAAACCTAACAAAGCCGCTGCAAGAATTATAAACGGCTCTTGTATTTTTTTAAATTGTATCAAAATAAATGCTGCTACTACTGCAATCAACACAGAAGGAATATCAATAAATTGTCTTTTAGCGAGTATAATAACAGCGCCTGCAATAGCCCCCACAGCAGCAGCAGTAACACCATCTATAAACGCTTTTAATGACGGGTTCTTACCATATTTTTTAAAGTAGGGTGCAGGAAGTATAGTAAAAAAATAACAAGGAAGAAATGTTGCTAATGCCGCAACACAAGCGCCGGGGAAACCGGCAATCAGATAACCGATGAAGCCAACTGTTATAACGACGGGGCCGGGTGTTATCATTGCTACTGCTACAGCATCCAAAAATTGACGGTCATTAAGCCACTGATAATCTTTTACAACACCGCCATATAAAAAAGGAACAATTGCTAATCCACTTCCGAATACAAAAGCTCCTGCTTTTAAAAAGAAAATTGCTATTTGAAATAGTTTTTCATTATAAGGAATACGATCAGTTATTTGAAGAAAAAAAGGTATTAAAAAAACAGTTTGTGTATTCATAAACTTTGGAGGTGCTTTGATGAACCATGTTAAAAAACCTGCACCCAATATCACCCAGATATTTTCACCCTCGGTTAAAAAAGTTACTACAGCTAATACAATAAATATTATCCATAGCAACCAATCTTTTCCAATGGTTTTTTTGGTGAGTTTATAACCACTCACTGTAATAATTCCAATAACTGCTGCACCTACTCCATAAAAAATTACCTGCATCCATGGCAAGCCTCCATACAATACATATAAAAAACCTAAAGCAACAACTATTAAAGAAGATGGAAGTATAAAAGCAAGACCAGCAAGTGTTGCACCAATAATTTTATAATCAACATAGCCAATATAAATGCCTAATTGCGCAGCCAAAGGGCCCGGCGCTAATTGCGATAAAGCAAGCCCTTCTTTATAATCATCTTCGGAAATCCATTTTCGTTTCTCCACCAAATCACGATGCATATAACCTACTAATGCAACAGGACCTCCAAATCCCAACGAACCCAATCTGAGAAAATAAAACAAAAGTTCTTTAAGTGGATACTTGGATGTGCTAGCTTTTATCATCAGCTTGAAAAATATTATAAATTCGGATTCCAGGTATGTCGCTCATCTGAAACATATTTTGCCCAACTAAACAAAGCATCATAAATTTTCATTCCTATTTCTAATTGCTCGTCGTCATTCTTATAATTATAGGAAAGCCCTGCGGAAATTGCCCACAAACCTGCTGCTTGTTGCGCCAGCTCAAAATGATCTGTATCAGCGCCTCTTACAATTTTTGACAACATTAATAATTCCGGATCTGTGAGATTGTGTTTTTTTATGATGAAATCAAAAGTACATTCATCGCCATAATGTGAATATTCTGCACCAGGAATATCGTAAGGAACAGCATTTAGTTCTTTGGCTTTTTCAAATACCTTTTCTTTTGGTACATAAATAAATTCTGCATCTTTATCTACAAAGTTTTTAATGAGCCACGGGCAGGCAATTCTGTCAATCTTTGGTCGTTCCCGTGTTATCCATTTCATAATTATTATTTTGTCGTATGAACTGTCAGCTCATCAAAATAAGTTTGTGCATCTGCTTTTGTCCAAACACCAACAAGACCACCCTCTTTAAAAGTATCGTCTTTTACCTGGTATAATTCATTGCCATCAAAAAACACTGTAAACATATTATCCTGAATGATAACTTTCAGCGTATGCCATTTTGATGTTTCCATAGGAGCGTCCATTCCATAAGTTCTGCCTTTGCCTACCAGGGGAAGATCTTTTCTTTTGCCATTCTCCACTTTGTACAATACAACATTTTTTTCTAAAGGATTTGCACGAACTATGTAGTAGTTATTCTTATCTATATATCTCCATACCAATCCTCCACCCTGGTCTTCTTTTCCTGATGCAGCCTTTAATTTTACCTGAAGCTGAAGCTCTTGATATTTCAGTATGTTGTTTACACAAATATTGAAAGTACTGCCCGAATTAGATGCGCTTTGTTTTAATACTTTATTATTTTCCTGTGTTACTACAGACCATTTCCCGGTAGGGGCTAGCCAATCTTGTGGTAAACTCCCTTCCGTACTTTCTTCAAAATTTAATGTCGTATCTGTGTTCATAACCTGGTTCTCTGCGTTTAACCTGAGGGAGGTATCAGCACTGCTGTCAGTAGCGTTTGTGTTGTTATTTCCGCAGGCAAGCAATAGGCACATTGCATTAAACAATAGTAAAGATTTCATATTATGATGTTTTAGTTTTATAAAAAAAGATATGATTATATTGAAATAGATTTTTTAATAAACATTCGTTGGCACGACCGGGGACATTTTTTTCTTTCATTGGGAGCTTTTTGTTAAAACCTCCTTTACACTTCTATAAACTCTTTTAAAAAAATATGATCTGAATAAATGGATTGCGCCGGGGTACCGTAATAAGCAATTGTGCC
>JBPCQG010000444.1:0-3037 GCA_050998315.1 Chitinophagaceae bacterium | reverse complement strand
AAATATCGGATTCCGTTTTAGGGACCGAAAATTTATCTAAGAAAAGTTTTATTGTTTCATTAATTAAAAAGTCTTTACTGCGGTTTTCATCTATTAAAATATAATATCCATTTCTAAAATCGGGAGGCGTATTATCATCAACATCTATACTGTCTATATTTACATTTCTGGATAACTTGTATTTTACCATCTTTGGCATTCTTTCAATAAAAAAGGATTGGAAGAAAATCCCAATCCTTTTCTTTTTGTTACGCAATTAAGCAAAACAATTGTGAACCGATAAGAACGGTTTAAACCATTTCTTATGACTCAGACCCAGAGCTAATTGAAGGCTCACTAGATTCTGAAGGCTCACTAGGTACAGAAACAGGTTTTCCTCCTGCTTTAGGACCTTTACCGGGGCCGCCGGCAACAATTTCATTTAAAGACTCTGCTTTCAATTCTGTTAGGATTTTTTCTAACGTAATCATAGGATATGATTTTTAAAAATGAAAAATTAGCTACTCTTTTCAAGGGTTTTCGCTTTCGCCCTATCAGCTTTGATATTATCGCCACTGAATATCTTTCTGTTACTCCTGTGTTTTTAATAGCTGCAACGGTTAATACAAAAAGGAGTTTAAATACAATCTACGCACTCATATACATTCATGCTTACTCCCTCTATCATTTACTTAATATTCTTTGTTTCCTACTATTAATAGAGCTTGTACAGCTTTATTGTTTTTAGTATAAAGTTGAATGATGTCAATTGCCAGTACCATTCCTTCAGTTAACTTCTTAAAACTTGAAACCACTGTATGTCCTACTACTATTTTTACAACATCAAAATAATGTGCCATACTTATAACATCTTCTTTCGTTACCCTATCAGGTTCTCTATCACCATTCACTAATCCACTAGAACCACAAAGGACCGTAATTACCGAAGAGCAAATTTTCTCTATCGTTTAAGTTATTGTTGTCCTTTTTCCCCAAATTCTTCAACACGAGGTCATTTATCTCTTGTATAGAAAAATACTGTTGCATCAATTGCTTACTTATGCCGCCGTGCACAAATAAATAGTCTCCAATTTTTTCTATCGTGTTTTTTGCTCGTATCCAATTTCCTAAAACCGAGGAATGATTGAAAGATGCGATATACTTTTTATTCGCTGCCTTTATGTTAAAACATTTTTGATGAACATACCTGAAATCGTTGTTGAAGTTCATCAACTCGTGGTTGCCTAATAGATAATGTACTTTACTTAAAATCATGTTTACTGTAATCTGCTAATATTTCTGTTGCATTCCGGTATCTTTCTAATGGATCTTTATTCAAACATTTTTTTACGATATTTATTAGTTGCGCAGGCACCGCATAGTTTAAAAACGAACTTTCGTCATATTCTGCTTCTTTCTCTTTAATCTCAGATGCTAGTTCTTCCCATATAAATCCGTCAAAAGGCAGCGTATTATAAAGAACAAGATATATTAACAAACCAATCTGGTAAACATCAGAATATAAATCAGGCTCGGTGGTAAACTTATTTGAAGTGGTAATATTTATCCGCTCAGGAGGCATGTAGTGGTCCACACCTCCAAATTTCAGCACCTGCTCTTTTTCAACCTTTACATTTCTTGATAGTCCTACGTCAATAATCTTTATGGTTTTATCTTCTAAAACCATAATATTTGATGAATGTATGTCCCCATGTATCAAAGCACCTTTATGTAATAATGAAAATCCATAAATAATCTCTTTAATTAGTTGCAGGCAATCTTCTTTAGTTAATAATTCCTGTTCATTTATATATCTGGATAATGCTTTTCCATTAATATATTCGAGGGTAATGTAAGCGTAGTTATCATTATTTTTATTAAACCCATATACGCGGCTAATGCTTGGAATGTCTTTTACATCGTAAAGCAGTTCATACTCTCTTTCTAACTGCTCTAATTCTTTTTGATATTCATGCTGGTCGTCTGCTTTATTCCTGTTTAATAATTTAAGGGCATACTGGATAGTATTATTATTATCAACTGCCCAATAAATGTCTATGTTATTTTTATTAGTGAGAATTTCTAATACAGTAAAATTATCTATACAATCTCCTTTTTTAAACAGAGTTTCTTTTGAAAGTAACGGTTCCTCTTTGTCTTCAGCAACTAAAATTTTTCTTTTTGTTAAGTACTTAAAAAAGGCCCCGCATGTTTCCTGAAAGGTACTTGCATCACTTTTAATTTCAGCTTCTATTTCCTGCAGAGCTTCAGTTTGTGTTTTAGGAATGGAAAATTTATCTATAAAATAGTTAATAGTGTCATTAATCAGAAAGTCTCTTTTTCGCCGGTAGTCACATAATATATAATATCCCTCTAGATATTGTTCAGGAGCATCTCCTTCACAATAATCATTCAAATTAGTAATAGTAATATTTCTTGAAATTTTATATTTCATAAATAACAACGGGTTGTAATAAAAAGGATTGGAAGCAATCTTCCAATCCTTTTTGTACATTAAGCAATCATTAGTTACCCGTAACTATCTAGTGCCTGCCTGAACGACTCATGCTACGACTCCTGAGACTACGACTGCCATTTCCACCTTTTCCGTTTTTGCCACTGCCATTACCGGCAACAATCTCATTTAGAGACTCAGCTTTTAATTCTGTCAACAATTTTTCCAACGTAATCATAAAAAAAAATTTAAAATAAAACAATCGTGGCTACTCTGTTACAAGGGTTTTCGCCTTCGCCCTATTAATGCTGATATTATTAGCACTAATTAGTTTTCAAAATCTATTATCAATTTTGTTTATTTGAACAACGAAGAAGATTGGAATGAGAGTTAAATTCTTAGGATACTCGATTAGTAAGATAGAAGTTTGCGCGGCCTAAGGCATTATTTGTCTAAAATAACTATTATATATTGAACTACGACTAAAAGTTCATAAAAGTTTTTAAAATAAAAAAATATTATTCGCATTTAAAATTGTTTCTTATTACCCCTATCATCTACAACGTATTCCTTTTCCCCTTCAATTAAAAGAGCCTGTACCGG
>JBPCQG010000404.1:0-26956 GCA_050998315.1 Chitinophagaceae bacterium | reverse complement strand
TGAAGTGCTTTATCAGCATCTTCAATATTTTTTCCTATTTCTCCTATATTATAAACTTCCCAAAACTGTAAATTGGCAGATGACTGCAATAATTTCCTTACCCTGTCAGCATCCTGAACTCCTGCAAGTTCAACCGTAATTATGCCTTTATTTTCATCAAGATTAATATTGGGCTGGGCAACACCAAATTTATCAATGCGCTTTAATAATATCTTATAGGTTTGATTGATGGCCCCTTTTGCAATAGTTCTTATTTCTTCAGTTACTTTATCATCGCCGTCAGTAACCTTAATATTTTTTCCTGCTCCGGCAAATATTGATGCAAGGTTTGCGCCTGGGTTTTGTTTTTTGAAGGCATCTCTGAACAATGTGATATAATCAGCATCGCTGTTTACCTTGAGCCTGTTGGCTTCATTTAAAGCATTTATTAATTGGGGATCTTTAGGATTATTACTTAGAGACTTTATCAAACCTTCAAGACTTACATCCATTGTAACGTTCATCCCACCCTGCAGATCAAGGCCAAGATTTAATTCGTTCTCCTTCGATTTTTGATAAGTAGTGCCTAATACAGGGTATATTTTTTTATCTTTTGTGCTGTCAAGTAATCTTAGCAATCTCGCTTTTACAAGATCATCTTTTTCTTCTCCCTTAACACCAGGATTACTGATTTTCACCATTCTTTCTGCCTTTGCGTTCATGGCGCTTTCATGGCTGTTAACTACCCATGTAAATGATAATTGGAATACAGAAATAAGTATTAAAGTGATAGCGAAAAACCAAACCAAACCTTTCAGTCTCATGTATTAAATTTTATAAGTCCGCAAAGATAAGGTTTTGCCTCTAAAGCAGGCAGTGATTTGTGAAGTTTTGAATTCATTTTTCCCAAAGGGATTACTTTGTAAAAAACCTAAATTGATTTTCGGGAGATGGTTTTGTATATTTTTGGCAATAATGAAATTTATCAATGTAAAGATTTTTGGAATATTGTTTTTAATAATCTTTACCTCCTGCAACCCGGTAAAGAAAGTGCAAAAAGAAACCCCTATTTACAAAGTTCCTGAAACTGTTTACAAAGTTCCTGAAACTCCAAAATTTGAGTTATCAGATGGTACAAAAACGGATGCCTTCCTGCAAGGTATTTTAAAGAAATATCCCCAATATTTTGATAGTATTCTAATTCATAGGAAAGATTGGAATGTACAAATAATTTATACCCGAATTGATAGGGCGGCAAACAATTTACCAAAGCTCACAAATTATTATTTTAATGTAAATTCTGCCAGGTATTTTTATCCTGCCTCAACGGTTAAGTTGCCAACTGCACTGCTGGCTTTACAACTACTAAATGAATTAAATGATAAAGGAATTAACAGGAATACTACTATGATAACTGAGGCTGCATACGGCGGGCAGACAGCAGTGTATAATGATCCTACTACTCCTGATGGCAGACCCACAATAGCCAATTATATTAAGAAGATATTTTTAGTAAGTGACAACGATGCCATGAACAGGCTGTATGAATTTTTGGGGCAGGAGTATTTAAATAAAGAGCTACATAAAAAAGGATATGAAGAAGCGCAAATTTTGCACAGGCTGCAAATTGCTTTGAGTGAAGATGAGAACAGGCATACAAATCCTATTAAATTTTTAGATGCTAATAACAATGTGTTATATCAAAAACCATTAACCTTCAATGAAACTAATTATGCAGAAAGAAAAGATTCTTTGGGAAATGCTTATTATAAAGACAGCCAGTTAATAAATACACCAATGAATTTTTCTAAGAAAAACAGGATTAGCCTGGAATCTTTACATAATATTTTGCGCAGCTTAATTTTCCCAAACACTGTTTCACCTAATCAACGGTTTAATCTTACACCGGATGATTATAAATTCATTTACCAGTATATGTCTCAATTTCCGCCGGAAACTATATATCCTCCTTACGATTCCGCCACTTATTATGATGCGTATGGGAAAAATCTATTGTTTGGTGCTCAAAGAGGAAGTATGCCAAAAAATATTCGCATTTTTAATAAAGTGGGAGATGCTTATGGACATTTACTGGATGTAGTCTACATTGTAGACTTTGATAAGAAAATAGAGTTCTTTTTATCAGCAGAAATTTATTGCAATAATGATGGTATAATGAATGATGATAAATATGATTATGATACCATAGGATACCCTTTTATGAAAAATTTGGGTAAGATAATTTATGATTATGAGGCAGGCAGAAAAAGAACTTATCCTCCTGATCTTTCTTCATTTAAAATGTTGTATGATAAATAATTGGTCTAACGTCTAAGTCCGACCAACTAAGATTTGTGTTTTGACAGCGATGCTCAAGCAATAAAAAAGTATTTTTGCGTCTGAAAAAATTTTACATGCCGCTTTCATCATTATTATCAAGATTTTCAGAACCTGAAACCCTCAAGATGGCTAAGCTTGGTAGGGAGTTAACAGCCAAAGGAATTAATATTATAGGACTTAGTTTGGGAGAACCCGATTTCGATACTCCGCGACATATCAAAGATGCTGCTAAAAAAGCAATTGATGATAACTGGAGCCATTATCCTCCGGTTGCCGGATATCTTGATCTTCGTGAGGCAGTATGTAATAAATTTAAAAGGGATAATAATCTTGACTATACTGCGGAACAAATTGTAGTAAGTACCGGTGCCAAACAGAGCATTGCCAATACAGTTTTAAGTATTGTTGACGAAGGAGATGAGGTAATTATTCCAACTCCTTATTGGGTTAGTTACTCAGCCATTGCAGGTTTGGCAAAAGCAAAAGTAAAGTTTGTAAACACTACGCTTGAGAATGGATATAAAATAACGCCAGAGGAATTAGAATCTGCAATTACCTATAATACAAAGCTTTTTATTTTTTCATCTCCCTGCAATCCCACCGGTGTTGTTTACAGCAAAGAAGAATTAAAAAACCTTGCGGATGTATTTGAGAAATATCCACGAATATTTATAATTAGTGATGAGATCTATGAATATATAAATTATGTTGGCAAACACGAAAGTATTGCGCAATTTGAATCATTGAAAGAAAGGGTAATAGTAATTAATGGATTAAGTAAAGGTTTTGCTATGACGGGCTGGAGGCTTGGCTACAGCGCTTCATCATTAGAAGTTGCGAAGGCGGGTGATAAAGTTCAGGGACAGTTTACAAGTGGTGCCAATTCAGTTACACAACGTACAGCTATAACTGCTTTAACTTCATCTTTAGAGCCTACCTATGAAATGCTAAAGCAGTTTAAATTGCGGAAACAAAAAGTAATGGAATTAATGAAAAATATTCCTCTGATAGAATGCATAGAGCCGGAAGGAGCATTTTATGTTTTTCCTGAAGTTGATAAATATTTCGGAAGAAATTACAATGGAGAAGTTATAAAAGGGGCAGATGATCTAAGTATGTATCTATTAAATGAGTCGCATGTTTCTACTGTAACCGGTTCTGCATTTGGTGAACCAAAATGCATACGCATTTCTTTTGCCAACAGCATGCAAAATATTGAAGAAGGGTTTAGGCGAATAAAACAGGGATTGGAGAAATTGAAATGATCATAGTCTTTGCAATATTGATTTTGTAAATTCATTATCAACATTTCCAGTATTTAAAGTAGTTGCAGGTTCAAAAAGTAAAACATGCACTTCTTCATCCGCTGATGGTTTGTGTTCAACGCCTCTTGGCACAATTATAAGTTCACCTTCTTTTATATCAACAGTTTTATCTCTGAATTCAATTTTAAGTAAACCTTATCACAAGAAATAATTCATCTTCATTTGTATGTGAATGCCAGGTAAATTCTCCTTTTATTTTGGCAACTTTTATCTGCTGCCCGTTTAATTCTCCAATAATTCTTGGATTAAAATAGTCAGAGAACAGGGAAAACTTTTCAGCAATATTTATTGCATCCATATTTATTTCTTTAAAATCTTTAGAAATTTTTTGTGCAAAGCCAAAACCTGCGGAATAACTAAATTTTTTTCATCACTTATAATAACAAAATCACAAAGGCTCATTTTTGTTTCTTCATCCATTTGTTTCTTCATCCTTTCCAATGCTTCCTCTTTCCCAAGATTGTCTCTTTTGATTACTCTATCCAAACGAAGTTCAAGGGGTGCTCTTACGCCAATTACGTAATCAAGATTTTTTTCTGAGCCACTTTCAAAGATCAATGCCGCTTCTTTAATTGCGTAAGGTGAAACTTGTTGTTTCATCCATTCCTCAGCATCTTTTATGGTTGCCGGATGAACAATTGAATTTAATAATTCCAGTTTCTTTTCATCTTTAAATACAATTTCTGCAAGATATTTTCTGTCCAGTTCTCCTTCCTGGTAAACTTCTTTTCCAAAAGCATTCTGCACCGCTGTTCTTATTTTTTCATCATCCTTCATTAATCTTTTAGAAGCAACATCAGCATAATATACGGGAATGCCAAGCACTTCAAAGATGTGTGCTACAGTGCTTTTACCACTGCCCAATCCGCCTGTTAAACCGATACGAAGCATACGATGTACGATGTGAGATGTATGAAGTACGATGTAAGATTGGGAAAGTTAATATGAATGCATAATGCTTACATAATTCGTGGAAATTATCACATCGTACATCTAACATCAAAACATCGTACATAAGACTATTTCTTAACCTCCGCAACAGGCTTATTAATATTTGCCGTCCACTCCATGCTAACAGCGCTTTTTTCAATTTTAATATAGCTGCCCGGATTTATTTCCAGTTGCATTGTGCCATCATCATTCACTTTATTTACAGTACCATGTATGCCGGCGATTGTAACTACCTTATCTCCCTTTTGCAGGTTTTGTAAAAAGTTCTTTTGAAGTTTTGCTTTTTTTGCCTGTGGACGGATCATAAACATCCAGAACACAAGGATCATTAATCCTAAAAATATAAATTGAAAACCTCCACCCCCTTGATCGCCTTGCCCCAACATTAAAAAAATCATTGCTAAATTCATTATGTATGTTTTATGTTATGTAATTATTTTTTTGTTTCCACAACCTGCCCTTTTAACGCCAACAAAGGGAAAGCAGGATATGCGTTGGATGTTACGGTAACTTCTTTATGAACATCTCCTACGCGTCCCTTACTATCGAATACTACTTTTATAAATCCGGTTTCGCCACGCTTTATTGGTTCCTCAGGTTTTTCGGGAACTGTACAACCACAGCTAGCAGTGGCATTGGATACTATTAATGGCTTATTGCCGGTATTTTTAAATCGAAAACTAAATTCAACTTTTTCGCCATCAGTAATTTTGCCAAAATTATAAACCGAGTCTATCATTTGTACAGTCGTGGAATCCTTAAGTACCTGTGAAGGATCAGATGCCTGCACATCACTTTTTAATTTATTCTTCCTGATATCACATGAAAATAAAAGACAAGGGAGTACAACAATCAGCAAAAATTTATTCATCTTTTTTAAAAAATTTTGTCAAAGGTATTTATAAAGTACTGTTTCTAAAATTCTTCTTATGAATTTTATTTTGAGATAAAAGTTCTTTGTGAATATTGTCGAGTATACCATTAACAAAATGCCCGCTTTGAGGAGTACTGTATTCCTTGGCGAGGTCAATATATTCATTAATAGTAACTTTAGGCGGAATAGTTTCAAAAAATAAAAGCTCACAAACACCCATTTGCATCAGTATCATATCCAATGCTGCAATCCTGTCTGCATCCCAATTCTTAAGTTTTGGTTTGATGATGTCCAGGCAGAATTCTTTTTTATCCAGCACACAGTTCAAAAGGTCTTTGGCAAAATCCCCTTTTTCTTTAGTAAGCATTTCTCCAAAATTGAAGGCCGAAGGTTTTTGAAAAAAATTCTCCATAAGTGTAACCATCATGTCAGCATCATCATCCCAGTGAATAAAATTTTCTTCTACATGATTTATAAAATCTTCATTAGGCAACATGAGTGTACTGAAAATAAATTCAAGGATTTTTTTTTCAGATCTTTTTTCTCTTGCCTGTATAGATATGTATGCTTTATATTCTTCTGATTCAGTTAAACCATGGTATATCTTCTTTATTAACTCGGTATCAGTTAGGCTGACTATTTTATATTCCACGATGGCTTTCTTAAAGGAGCTATCTGCCAGAACATTCCATACTAATTCATTGCCGGCTATCTTGGTACTAATATTTAAATCTCCGTGTGTAGGAAGATGTTTGTGAGCCTTTTGTGCTGAATCTACTTCAGCATAATGTGCCACTTCAGTAATAAAATAAACAAGATAAGTAAATAGTTGCCGGGAATGCTCAAGGTTCTTTTGCAAAATTTTTAAAGGTTCTCCAGGCATTGTTTCATTATTCATTGATTCAACAGAATAAAGCGTTTGCATAACCTTTACCCTGATATTTCTTCGGCTTATCATTAAAAGAACTTTTTTAAAAGCAGGCAAAGATAGCTAATCAGTTATAAGGATTAATCAATAACTTGAATATACTTTGCCAAAATAAGATTTATGTTGCGAACATTATTGCCAGGTATTTTATCTCTATTTGCTCAAGTATATGTTGTTGGTCAAGCCGCTCAGTTACCTGAAATTTTTGCATCCAGGCACATAAGCTTTCGGGCATATGATAATATTGAAGGCTCTCCTTATCTATTTAAAGAATGGAAACATGCAGGCATTGTTATGAAAGCGGGTAATGTTTACAAGTCTGTACCAGTAAAAATAAATATTTATGAAAATACGATATACTTCCAGAGGAATGACACAGCTTATGAATTGTATCCAGATATTATATCAGAATTAAGTATTGTTACTAATTCTAATGACTCATCAGAGAAGATTTTAATATCTAAAGGTTATAACTATTATGGAAACATTGCATCTGATAAAATTGTTCGGATTTTTTCAAAAGGAAATTTCGCTGATAAAAATATTTAAAAAAGAAATTAGGAAGGAATATGATGATGTACATTCAAGAACTGTAACAAGGTTTACTGATCTGGATCAATATTATATTATAGAAAATAGAAAGATTAATAAAGTATCATTTTCAAAAAATAAATTTTACACAATTATTGCGGATAAAAAAGAGGCTCTGGAGATATTTTTAAAAAAAGAAAACCCCAATTTAAAAACTCCGGAAGGTTTCGCTTTGGCTTTAAATTATTATAATAGTTTATAATTGAAATTCTGTCATTTATATTTATTTCAATCCTTTTTCTAAACCGGTTACCTGCCAAAATTATATTCAAAACTGCCATATCATCTGAATAAAGTTCTTTGGTATAAAAATTCGTGTACATTTGCAACCCAATAAAAAATTAAAATTTTAAATTATGGCAAAAGAAAATTTCGAGCTCTTTGATGACAGGGTTCTTGTAAAACCAAATGCAGCTGAGGAAAAGACTGCCGGAGGTATTATCATTCCGGATACTGCAAAGGAAAAACCGCAAAAAGGAAAAGTTATCGCTGTAGGAAAAGGAAAGTATGCTGAGCAAACAGGAAATCTTATTCCACTGCAAATAAAAGCAGGCGATACTATTATGTATGGCAAATACGGCGGAACAGAAATAAACATTGAAGGTGAAGATTATCTTATAATGAGAGCCTCCGATATCTTAATGAAAGTCAACTAATCATTTTTAACCTTGTCCCGATATTTCGGGATTCTAATCAAAACAAGTTATGTCAAAACAAATATTTTTTGAAATTGATGCCCGCAATAAAATGAAAAGGGGTGTTGATACATTAGCAAATGCAGTTAAAGTAACCCTGGGACCAAAAGGTCGCAATGTGGTTCTGGAGAAAAAATTTGGGGCGCCTGGTATTACAAAGGATGGTGTTACAGTTGCAAAGGAAATTGAACTTGAAGACCCAATTGAAAATATTGGTGCTCAAATGGTAAAAGAAGTAGCCAGCAAAACTGCAGACATTGCGGGTGATGGTACTACCACTGCAACCGTTCTTGCCCAGTCAATAATAAGCGAAGGCTTGAAGAATTTAGCTGCAGGTGCTAACCCGATGGATCTGAAACGTGGTATTGACAAAGCAGTTATTTCTGTTGTTGAGCATCTTAAAAAACAATCTCAGTCTGTTGGAGATAATAATGATAAAATTGAACAGGTTGCATCTATCTCAGCAAACAACGATGCAAATATTGGTAAGCTAATAGCTGAGGCAATGACAAAGGTTGGTAAAGAGGGAGTTATCACTGTTGAAGAGGCAAAGGGAACTGACACTACTGTTGAAGTGGTTGAAGGTATGCAATTCGACAGAGGGTATATCTCACCATACTTTGTAACTAACAGTGAAAAAATGGAAGCTGAGTTAGAGAATCCCTACATACTTATCTATGATAAGAAAATATCTTCTATGAAAGATATTCTTCATATCCTTGAGAAAGTTGCTCAAAGCAGCCGTCCTTTGTTGATCATTGCTGAAGACCTTGATGGCGAAGCATTGGCAACATTGGTGGTAAATAAATTACGCGGTACATTAAAAGTTGCTGCAGTAAAAGCTCCCGGTTTTGGAGATCGCAGAAAAGAAATGCTGCAGGATATTGCGGTGCTTACAAAAGGTATAGTTATAAGCGAAGAGCAAGGCTATAAATTAGAGAATGCTGATCTTACTTATTTGGGTGAGGCATCTTCAGTAACTATTGATAAAGATAATACAACCGTGGTTGGCGGTAAAGGTGCTAAAGAAGATATTACTGCAAGAGTAAATCAAATAAAAGCCCAGATAGAAACGACAACATCTGATTATGATAAAGAAAAATTACAGGAGCGTCTTGCCAAGTTAAGTGGTGGTGTTGCAGTATTATATATTGGTGCTGCCACTGAAATGGAAATGAAAGAGAAGAAAGACAGGGTAGATGATGCATTGCATGCAACCAGAGCCGCTGTAGAAGAAGGAATTGTTCCGGGTGGCGGAGTTGCTTACCTGCGTGCCATTGAAAGTCTTGAAGACCTTAAAGGCGAAAACGATGATGAAACAACCGGAGTGCAGATAGTAAAAAGGGCTTTGGAAGAACCTCTTCGCCAGATAGTTGTTAACAGCGGAATTGAAGGTAGCATCGTTGTTCAAAAGATAAAAGAAGGTAAAGATGATTTTGGATTTAATGCACGGACTGAAGTTTATGAAAATCTGTTTGCAGCAGGTGTAATTGATCCAACCAAAGTTGCGAGAATCGCTCTTGAAAATGCGGCATCAATTGCAGGTATGTTGCTAACTACCGAATGTGTAATTTCTGATAAGCCAAAAAAAGATGACGGTGGTTCAGGTCATCCTCCGATGGGTGGCGGCGGAATGGGTGACATGGGATATTAATTAAAATAAGAATATTTTTTAATAGCAACCCTCTGTAAAAAGAGGGTTTTTTAGTAGCCCCCCTGTCCCCCGAAGGGAGAACTTAAATTGAAGTTGCTTTATTTATTTGCTGCTATTAAATTTTAAAGCAACGGCTCCCTTCCCCTCGCGAAGAGCTTTAGTATAAACCTGATTTTATTAAAATTTGATGGGGATGGGCTTCTTATTTTACTTCAACATGTGCTTTACCAAAGTAGAAATATTTGTTTAAGGAATCCAGCATCTGGCTTGTATCCGATAAAGGAAGTACGAATGGTTCTGCTACTTTGTATATTATCGAGTCATCAGTATACATGATAACATTACGCCCAAAACTATTGTACTTATTAAATGATTTCAAGGCATCCGCTTTATCACTTGTTTCCTTAAATACTATTTTAAAAGAATAACCATCATTCATCACAGAAGTTGTGGCTACTGTATCTTTTTTTCCTGCAACATTATCAGGATTGGTCTGTAAGGATTGGCTATCATTAGTAATATCCTGATCTGTTTTTTTGAAGAAGAAATGATATGCTGCCCATGCACCCAAACCTAATACTAAAATCATAACAATTATAGAGATGGTTCGTATGGGGTTACTTTTTATTTTGGAATCATAGTTAGAAAATAAGCCTGATTTTTCTTCATTTTCATTTTCTTTTAAAGCTTTAGGGGCCTCTATTTTTGGTGTGATAAATTGCCCGGGTATAAAAACTAATTCTCCTGTTTGTGCCTTATCTAATGTTCCCAAACCCTCAATAGTAAAAGGTTTACCAATATTTAAAAATTGTCTGCCAAGCATAAGATAAGAATCCAGGTCTGCAGAGGCAAGTGGTTTTATTTTTTTTGTATGTAAAACTATGGCATCAATAAGATCTTCATCTTCACCAACTTTAGGATTATATTCGAATGATACAGCATTTTCAGGAATTGCCATTAATTTTTCAGAATCTATAGGAGTGTAAACAGAACTATCTAAACTAAAAATACCTATACCCTGTAATGTAATTTTTTTACGGCTGTATAGCTGTTGTACAAGTACCTGTTCAATTTTCACATTAAAATATTTAAAGTGGACAAACCTACCTTTTATTAGCCAATTGACAAAACGATTAAAACTATAAACTATGAATGTATTTTTGTAATATGATCACCGATCAGGAACAACTTTTTATTAATTACTGGAAAGATAACAGGGATAAACAAAAGAAGGGATTCTATCAACTTGCAATTGGCTTACCGCTTGGGCTTGTCTTTGCATTTCCTGTTTTATTAAGTGTAATTTTTCATGACTGGTATAAACAAATGACATTTATTTCCAACTCACAGATAACAATAATCTTAATTACTGTTTTGGGAATTGCTGTTTTTTTTGCACTCTTTCGGATGAAATTTAAATGGGAAGAAAACGAACAACGTTACAAAGAGTTAAAGTTTAAGCAAAGTAAAACGGAGTAATCTATTTTGTAATTTTCAATCGTTTATTTTGTCAAACAATTTTTAATATGAAATATATTATTTTAAATTTTCTTATACTTTCTGTTATTTGTATATCGTGTTCAAAAAAAGATGAAGCATGTAATTTAAATGATTCAAACGTTACAGCGCCTGCAAGTGAAACAGCTAATGTTCAGGCTTATCTTACATCAAATGGTATAGCAGCTACACTAAACCCATCCGGCTTTTTTTATAAGATAATACAGTCTGGAACTGGAAATGCAGTTGTAAATCTATGTTCAAATATTACCATAAAATATTCGGGTAAATTAGCCAACGGAACAGTATTTGATTTTACCCCTGCAGGTGAAACAAGAACATTTATATTAGGAAAATTGATCGTTGGCTGGCAAAAGGGAATACCATTAATAAGTTCAGGAGGAAAAATTTCATTATACATACCTCCTTCATTAGGATATGGAAGTGTAGCTGTAGGAACAATTCCGGCTAATTCCATTTTAATTTTTGATATTGAACTTGTTGGTGTTTCATAATAACTGCTTTTCTTTACCGGTAACTTATAACCGGAAACTTCCCATGGCCTTTCCTAACTTTACATGCAATGAGCCATGAAGCTATTTCAGTTTTTGATATGTTTAAAATTGGTGTTGGACCTTCCAGCAGCCATACGTTAGGTCCATGGCGGGCGGCAGGAATGTTCTTACAATCTCTACAAAACAAAAATATCATATCAGAGGTGCTTACTGTAGAGGTGTTACTTTATGGCTCTCTTGCAAAAACCGGAGTTGGTCATGGTACTGATATTGCTGTGCAACTTGGATTAAGTGGTGATGACCCTGTAACTTTTGATGTGAACAATATCAATGCAAAGATCAATGATATTAAGGCAATGAAAAAGATATTGCTAAGTGGAAAACACGAAATTGATTTTGATCCAAATGAAGACATAGAATTTCTTTTTGGTGAAACACTTCCTTATCATCCCAATGCATTAACGTTTTTAGCTGCATTTAAAAACGGAGAACATATTGCTGAAACATATTATTCTATCGGCGGAGGTTTTGTAACGAAAGAAATAAAGCCTGATGGTACAGGATGGGCTGACGGCAGTGCACCGCCTGAAATTATTCTTCCATTTCCCATTAATGATGCCGATGAGCTTTTACATTGGTGTATGAAAACGGGCCTGAATATTAGTGAAGTTGTGATGGAAAACGAAAATGCCTGGCGCAGTGAAGCTGAAACTAAAAAAGGATTGCTTTCTATTTGGCAGGTGATGAAAGATTGTATGTACCGGGGGTGTAATACGGGTGGAATTTTACCAGGAGGATTAAATGTTAAACGTCGGGCTGCTGCCCTGAATAAAAAATTACTAAAAGGTAAAGTTTATACAAATTATGAATCCTGGGGGAATGTTATTAAAGAGGGTGGAAGCGATTTTAAATATATTTTGGACTGGGTGAGTTGTTTTGCCCTGGCAGTTAATGAAGAGAACGCAGCTTTTGGAAGAGTGGTTACGGCGCCAACGAATGGAGCTGCAGGTGTTATCCCTGCGGTTTTACAGTATTACGTTATTTTTTGTGATGGTGATAAAGAAGAAAAGATGATCCAGTTTTTATTAACCGCTGCCGAAGTAGGAAGTATATTTAAAAAAGGCGCAACCATATCTGCAGCTATGGGAGGATGCCAGGCAGAGATCGGAGTTTCATCATCCATGGCTGCTGCTGCATTAACCGAATGTATGGGCGGCACTCAGCGCCAGGCTCTGATGGCTGCAGAAATTGCTATGGAACATCACCTGGGTATGACCTGCGATCCAATACAAGGCCTGGTACAAATACCATGTATTGAAAGAAATACAATGGGGGCTATTAAGGCTATAACTGCTTGCCAGCTTGCATTACAAAGTGCTCCTGATTACGCAAAAGTGAGCCTTGATGGTGTTATAAAAACGATGTGGGAAACAGCACTTGATATGAACAGCAAGTATAAAGAAACCGCTGACGGTGGATTAGCCGTGAATGTGCCATTGAGCCTAAGTGAATGCTAACCTCATTTTACAGGTACCATAGTAATATACTTCAATACTGGATTTTTTTAAAAAAAGCTTTGATGTATAAAATAGAAATTTTATATTTACATCGCTTACATAATTCTCCTTCTTCCCTTATCCTCTGTATTAATTCAAAATTTGATTGTTTATCTTTTTCTTTAGGCATTTAACTTTGCAATCCATATCCTTTAAATTTCCGTAATATTTGTGAACATCTCCTATGTAAATCCTTTAATATTTTTGTTTCAAAATTACCTCTCAAAAGAATCGCATATGGAAAAAATTTACACGGCGTACATTAAAGAAATTGATGGTATCAGTTTCTATTTTATTAAAAAATACACATCGTTCCCTGAATATAAAGACATTCCCGATATAATGGAAAGTTATGGAATGCATAAAGATTTCAACCGTGCATGTGGTATCGCTTTGGTGAATGACAGTGCCATAAGGCAGGAATTATTAAATACACTGCCTGAAAATCAACACAGACCGAAGATTATTCATATTAGACCAAAGATCATTCATATGAACGTTGGGAAAATTATAAACAGTGCAGTTAGAAATACTCAGCAAGCCCTGTTTAAACTAAAGGTTGCAGGGCATCGTTAATTATCAGGGTTACACGCCATACTTTCTTTTTACATCCCTGTCCGTTTCTCTTGCTTTAATGGTTTCTCTTTTATCAAAGATCTTTTTCCCTTTCCCTAAACCTATTTCTATTTTTGCAAAACCTTTCTCACTGATAAATATTTTTAAAGGAATAATCGTATAGCCTTTTTCTTTTATTTTATTCTCCAGTTTTCTCAATTCTTTTTTTTGCAGTAATAACTTCCTTTCCTGCATAGGCATATGGTTGTGGATCGTTCCAAAACTATATTCAGCAATGTGAAGACTTTTTACATATAATTCACCTTTATCAAAAACGCAATAACTATCATTAAAACTTACTTTGCCTGAGCGTATGGATTTAATCTCTGTACCACTCAACACCATACCTGCAATGTATTTTCCTTCAAAGTGATATTCGTAATATGCTTTGCGGTTACTAAGTTCCATTTTGAGTGGCGAATAGACTGACCCTGTAAGGTTTTGACAACCTTACAGGTCTTTGTAAGGATTAATTTTTAAACAATACAATGAGTTGTATTATTTTTTCTTTCAATTGTTTTCTATGCACAATAAGATCTAAAAAGCCATGCTCTAAAATAAATTCGCTACGCTGGAAACCGGGAGGCAGATCTTTTTTGATTGTTTCTTTAATAACCCGGGGCCCTGCAAAGCCAATTAGAGCGCCTGGCTCACCCATAATTACATCTCCGAGCATTCCAAAGGAAGCAGTAATACCGCCAAAAGTTGGATCTGTGCACAATGAGAAGTAAGGGATCTTTGCATCAGATAGGCGTGACAATTTTCCCGAAGTTTTTGCAAGCTGCATTAATGAAAAAGCGCTTTCCATCATTCTTGCCCCTCCGCTCTTGTTTATGATTAGTAATGCTATTTTATGTTCAATACAATAATCGCACGCTCTTGAAACTTTTTCTCCCATTACACTCCCAAGGCTGCCTCCAATAAATTCAAAATCCATACAGGCAACCACTATATGATGCTCGTTTACTTTACCATGTGCAACAGTAATTGAATCATGGATATTTGATTTTGCATACGTTTCATCAAGCCGCTGTTGATAAGGTTTTAAATCAACGAAGCCTAAATAATCCTTCGACTTTATATTGGCAAACAACTCCGTGTATTCATTATTATCAAATAAAATATCAAAATACTCTTCACTGCCAATACGATGATGATGTTCACATTTAGGGCAGACAAACAAATTTTCTCTAAGGTCAGAAATTGTGAGAGTTGCTTTGCAGGATGGACATTTCGTCCATAAACCATCAGGCGCTTCTTTTTTATCTTTCGTTGAAGTAGTAATATTTTTCTTTATTCTTCTAAACCATCGGCGTTTTGTTTCTTCAGCTTCGCCCTCTTCACCGGCAAGGTTCGCATCAAAATCTTCTTCTTGTCGTGTACTCATATAAAGTCATTATGTTATTTTGACATTGAGTTAACCGGTATTGGATTATACTTACTTTCGAAGACCCAATCACCAATTGTATTTATGCCACTGTAATACCTTTGTCTAAATATACATCTTGAGTTGCATTTAATAATTCAATACCAGCTTTCAATGGTTTTTGGAAAGCTTTTCTACCCATTATTAATCCCATACCACCAGCACGTTTATTTATTACTGCCGTTGTCACAGCTTCCTGCATATCAGATTCACCCATGCTTTCACCGCCACTGTTAATTAAACCAACTCTGCCTGCATAGCAATTTAAAACCTGGTATCTGCAAAGATCTATAGGATGATCGCTTGTTAATTTCTCATACACCAGTTTAGAAGTTTTGCCATGTTTTGTTGCAAGATATCCGCCATTGTTTGTTGGTAATTTTTGTTTGATAATATCTGCCTGAATTGTTACACCTAAATGGTTTGCCTGTCCTGTTAAATCTGCACTGGTGTGATAATCTATGCCATCAACTTTAAATGCATTGTTACGTGTATAACACCAAAGGATTGTGCACATTCCTAATTCGTGCGCCAGTTCAAATGCTTCTGTAACTTCTCTTAATTGTTTAGCACTTTCTGCGCTGCCCCAGTAAATTGTTGCACCAATGCCGACGGCACCCATGTTCCATGCGCTTTTTACACTGCCAAACATTGTTTGGTCATATTTGTTTGGGTAACTTAAAAATTCATTATGATTTATTTTGACAATAAAGGGAATTTTATGTGCATACTTGCGGCTCAGTATACCAAGTACACCGAATGTAGATGCAACACCATTACATCCGCCTTCAATAGCTAACTTAATAATATTTTCAGGATCGAAATAGATTGGATTAGGTGCGAAAGACGAGCCTGCACTATGTTCTATTCCCTGGTCAACAGGGAAGATAGAGCAATGACCTGTGCCGCCGAGCCGCCCATGATCTAACAGGGTTTGCATGCTTTGCATAACCCTGTTATTACGATTACTCATAGACCATATCTCAGCTACATGATTAGGAGATGGTAACGTGATAGTAGATTTATCAATGGTTTTGCATTTGTGATTTAATAAATTATCGGCTTTATCACCCAATAATTCTATAATTTTTTTTGAAGCCATCCTAGTAGGTTTTAAGTTGTGTGCAAACGTACTGAATTTTGTAAAAATGGTTAAAAAATGTAAATAAGGGATAATTAGGTAGAATGAATTATTATGGGAAGTCTGGATTCACTTACCAGTTGAACAAATAACTTTCCAAAGGTCTCTAAAATATTGGGGAGCCAAAAGAAGTCTGCTGCCATACCAGCTAAACATTTCTCCATCCACTAAAATTATTTTTTTACCAGGCAGACACAGTTGCAGTTCATTAAAATTATTTTGATTAAAAGGATAGGGCTCGGAGGAAAGTAAAATCAGTTGACAACTGTTGGTCGCTAATTCTTCCAAAGTAATTTCAGGATAACGGTTTTTATTTTTAAAAATGTTTTGCATACCACAATGCTCCATCATATTGCTTATGAAAGTATCACCCCCTACAGCCATATAAGGTTTTTGCCAGATTAGATAAACAGCGCCAATCTTTTTATCATGAATATGGAGTTGATAAAAATTCGATTTAATTTGTTTAATTAGTGTTAATGCTTCATTTCTTTTATGCGTAAGTTCACTTATATCGTTTATCATTTGAAACGCATCGTTTAAAGTATTCACATCAGTAACCCAAATATCAAATTCATTTGCAAGTTCTTCAACATGTTCTTTTACGTTTTCTTCTTTATTGGCAATTACCAAATCAGGTTGTAATTTTTTTATAAGATCAATGTTAATAGTTTTTGTTCCGCCAACTCTTGTTTTAGTTTTAAACCACTTTTGCGGATGAACACAAAATTTAGTTACACCAATCACTTCTTCTTCTAAGCCAAGATAAAAAAGCAGTTCGGTTTGAGAAGGAACCAGGGAAATTATTTTGTTTGGTCGTTGCTTAAAATACTGTGCTGACGTAATAATCATCTTACCCTAAAAATAAAAAACTTCCACATTTCTGTGGAAGCTTACTTTTTTAAACCAACAAGCTCATTACTGATAGTTGGTTTCCTGGGGACCTGCGTCAAGAGTATCTTTTAATTTCTCTTATTCGGAAAGTTTCCGATTTCAGCGTAGTCTTTAGAAGGATTGAACTTTGGGTTTAATCTTCAGGTTTGGTTTTTTTCAATGGATAATTGGGACGGTCATTCATTCGGATATTTTCAGTTTTAGCGGTGGATATTGGATTTAATAACTAAAATACTGTTACCCTTTTGGTTCTATTTGGATTTTTAATGGATTAAAAAAAAAGAAGTTGACTGATACCGGATTTGTTTTGGTTTTTTAATGGATTTGGACATTTTTAATCGGTCTTCTAATTGGATATTTGGATATTTTTTAGATCAATGTTTAAATCAACATCAATCAACTTCTGGCACAAAGATACTTGCTGCCTGTCCCTGCGCAAGAGCGTTAACGCCCATTTTGTAATATGATGTAATTACTGTAGGGTTATGGGAAATAAACAGTAACCCACAAGTATAAATGCTAAAACAGAATTAGTAATGATACGCTTAAATATTTTTTTCTCTGCTTGTTGAAGACTTCCCATCGTAAATGGCTTCAGGAGGAAATTGTGATTTATCTAAGGTATTATTTTTGTATATTACTTATCTTTTAAAACAGGCTAGACTACAGTGAAATTTTTTTATGATAGGAAATTACAGGTTTTCAATTTTTTTTTATAATGCTCTAAAAAATATATTATTACTACTTTCTATTATTTGCCTGTTTCAAAGTAAAGTGAGCGCCCAGGAAAGGAAATTAGTTTACGATGTAATGAGAAATGGAAAAACTATTGGTAATATTAATTTTATAGAATTAATACAAGGTCAAAAAAAATTTATAAGTATGACCTCGGATGTGAAAACAAGATTTATCTTACCTTTCTCCGACAATACAGCAGAAACAGCAGCGTATGAAGATGACATTATGGTATATTCATCTTTTTACCAAAAGCAAACTGGATCAGATAAAGCTAATAAAACAACAATAGTATCAGGCAAATCTTATAAGTTAACTGATAATGGCGTTTCGAAATTAATAAGCTTTAGTCCAATTCGTTACAATATGCTTCTCCTATACACCACTATTCCGGAGACTATTAGTAAAGTTTATTCTGCTAATTTTCAAAGACTGTTAGATATTAAAAAAATTGAACCAAATAAATACAGGCTCACATTACCTGATGGAAAATACAATTACTATACATATAAAAATGGTATCTGTACTAAGGTTGAAATTGTACGAACTTTATTTACACTGCAATTTGTATTGAAGGAAATACACTAATATTCAATTTTCAGAAAATGTCGGCGATAGCCTTCATGCCGTTGGCGTTCTATATCGTTAATCAGGCATAGATAAATCCTGGCAGCACCCAAATAAATTTCTGGTTTACTTATTTCGCCAGGCTTTGAATAATATCGTACTTGGTAACGATATGATAATTGCCGCTGTCATCTTTACCTAATACAGCGCCGGTTTCTTTTGAAATTAAATTGCTTAAACGCTCAACAGGGGTATCAAACGGCACAATTGGATATGCTTTTTCCATTACACTTTGCACCTGTTCATTTTTTATTTCAGGGTTGGATAAAATCTTTTTAAATAAACCGCTTTCACTAAGTGAACCAATAATTCCCTCTCCGTTCATCACGGGTACATTTTCAATGTCATATTTTTTCATCAGCTCAATAACTTCAGCAACCGTTTGTTTGGGGTCAATAGTAACCAAACGTTTTGCTCCACGTCCGCTAACCAGGTCTTTAAATGTCTTCACATCTAAAAATCCCCGTTCCATCATCCACTGGTCGTTATACACTTTACCAACATACCGGCTGCCGTGGTCAGGGAAAGCAACCACAACTAAATCATCTTTCTTCAATTCATTTTTTAATTGCATTATTCCCTGCAAAGCACTGCCAGAGCTATATCCAACAAATATTCCTTCTTCTTTTGAAATTCGCCTTGCCATTACTGCCCCATCCTTATCATTCACCAATTCAAATTTATCTATGAGGCTCATATCATAATTAGCAGGCACAAAATCTTCGCCGATGCCTTCAGTGATATAAGGATGCACTTCGCTCATATCAACAATTCCTGTATCATGATATTTTTTAAGCAATGAACCATACACATCAACAGCCCATATTTTTATTGCAGGATTTTTTTCTTTAAGATATTTTGCGGTACCCGTTATGGTTCCCCCGGTGCCTGTGGCAATAACAAGATGAGTGATCTTACCTTCGGTTTGTTTCCAAATTTCAGGTCCTGTAGTTTCATAATGAGCCTCGCGATTGGCAAGGTTGTCATATTGATTCATGTGAAATGAGTTGGGAGTTTCTTTGGCCAGCCTTGCTGCAACAGAGTAATAGCTTCTTGGATCTTCGGGTTCAACATTGGTTGGGCAAACGATCACTTCAGCTCCTACAGCTTTTAAAATATCAGCTTTTTCTTTAGATTGTTTATCTGTTGTCACAAAAATGCATTTGTATCCCTTCACACATCCTGCCAGCGCCAGCCCCATACCTGTATTGCCTGACGTGCCTTCAATGATTATGCCGCCTGGCTTTAATTTCCCTTCTCTCTCAGCAACTTCTACCATTTTTATCGCCATTCTATCCTTAATTGAATTGCCCGGATTAAAATATTCAACCTTTGCCAATACAATGCATGGCAGATCTTTAGTGATCTGGTTTAATTTAATAAGAGGAGTATTGCCAATAGTATCTAAAATGCTGTTAAGCCACATAAAATTGTTTGTGGCAAAGGTAGATAAACCTTTTAAGAGACGTAAGGATGCGAATTATAAAGTTCTGTCAACATACCTGGTATGATGCACTTCAACTTTTGTATGGCGACGGTGAAAAAGCAAAAGTATAGTACCTAGCAAAGTTGCCCATAAACCAATTCCTACAGTTTTTATAATTGTTGTAGGATCCTCAGATCCGAAGTATTGAGTACGGTTATTTAGCATAATATATCCCCAATAGATGAGAGCAATTAAGGCTAAAAACATAAAAAAAATAGCAAGGATTCCGGGTAAAACATTCAGGCTATGAAGCAACATAAACAATCCTGCTACAGGAAATATAAGCCAAAGTAAAACTATTTTATTTGCAGATGCTTCAGCTCTTACTGCATCAAAAAGGGAACCTGAATCCATTGAAAAAAATGGTAAAAAAAATCCTGCTAAAAGAATTATTCCGCCCCAAAACGCTGGATCCTTATAAAATTCATTAATTGTTTTTCTCGTAGTAAAATCTCTTTTTATATCCACCGGTTCGGTCACAACCCTCTCTGTTGTCACAGGTTCGGTCACAACCCTTTCTGTTCTTACCGGTTCGGTTACAACCCTTTCAGTTCTCACTGGTTCGCTTACTATACGGTCAGTTTTTACAGGTTCTATCTTTTCAGGTTCTGTTCTCACAGGTTCTGTTCTCACAGGTTCTGTTTTAATAGGTTCATTGGTTGTATTAATAGGTGTAGTAGCTCCGCAGGATGGACAGAATTTACTATCTACAGGTAATTCTTTACCACAATTTGAACAGTATACCATAATAGTTAAGTTTAGAGCTTAAAAATAGAAATTTTAATTATAAATGAAATAATTATTTATTTATTATCTCCATAGCTTTCTTTACAATAGCATCATTCGCATTGCTTACTTCATATAAGCCCTCGTTACGCCATATCTGCCTTGCAGTTAGTATTTTAATTTGCCTGGAGAGCTCTGCTTTTTCTTTTGTGCCAATCATATTAATATTGATAGAATCTTTAGCAGCAAAAGTTTCAAAGCTGTTCCATGTAGCATCGTTAATTATATAATCTTTTTCAAATTGTAATGGATTAGTATAGGCAGTAAATTTATTTTTATTGGCGAGATAATTTCCATAAACAAATTTATTGATGGTACCTTTTATATACACTTTTCTTATCTCTGCATTAAATCCTGATGTATCAACGGCAACAAAAATATCAGGTGTAATGCCTCCACCGCTATACACAATTTTGCCTGACTTTGTTTTGTATGCTTTCCCATTTGTATGTTTTATAGAATCGAAATACAATAACTCACCATCATGCATGCGGGTAATCAGATCTTCTCCGTAAACTTTACTACCTAAGCTGTAAGATTTTTGTATGCTTCGTCCGAGCGGAGTGTAATATCTTGCCACTGTTAATCTTAATCCTGAACCATCGCTAAGGTCATATTGTTCCTGCACCAGTCCTTTCCCAAACGTCCTTCTTCCGATGATAGTTGCCCGATCCCAATCCTGCAAAGCCCCAATCAAAATTTCGCTGGCAGAAGCTGAGCCTTCATTTGCCAGTACAACTACTTTTCCTTTTTCAAAAATGCCTTCCTTCTCACAACGATATTCTTTTTTAGGTGAATGCGCACCTTCGGTATATGTAATAAGTTTATCCTGGTCTAAAAATTCATCAGCTATGTTTGTTGCCTGTGTCAAGATTCCACCGCCATTATCTCTAAGATCGAGAACCATATTTTTCATTCCTATCTTTTGCAACTTTAATGTTGCATCCATAAATTCTTTGTAGGTAGTTTCAGAAAATTTATTTAACCGTATATAACCAACACTGTCACTTATCATATAAGCTGCATCAAGACTGTAAAGCGGTATCATTCCACGGATAACAGTGATATGCTTTTGTTCATTGCCTCTAAGGATCAGTAATTCTGCCTTCGTGCCGCCATTTCCTCTCAAGAGTTTTTTTATTTTTTCGGTAGTAATTTTTATACCAGCTACAATTGAATCCCCCACTTTCAAAAACTTATCACCTGCCTGAACTCCCGCTTTATCTGACGGACCATCTTTAATAACATTTAGTACATTAATGGTATCGCTAAAAATATTGAACTCAACACCTATCCCTGAAAACCCTCCCTGGAGATCTTCTTTAGCGCTTTGAAGTTGAAATGCCGGAAGAAATATAGAATGTGGGTCGAGTTTACTTAAAATAACTTCAATGGCTTCATTTCCTAATGAATCAGCATCTTCCCTATCAACATATTTATTTTGAATAAGATTAAGCACTTCCTGAACAGGTCGTCGTTTTTCAGTAAAGAATATTCCAGTATCAGGCATATTGGTTTTTATTTTATACCCTATTATCATTCCTATTATCATAACCAAACTGAAAAGCAAAGGCAGCCAAACCTGCAGTTTTTTCTTAACCATACTACCTGTAATTAAACTATTTTTATTTGCAAATTTCAATAAATAAGCTGAGATAAATATGCCACTGATAAAATTGATTGCTGACAGCGGTGCAACAAAAACGGAATGGTGCCTGTTAACGGGCAATAAAAAAAATATATTTATAACGCAAGGCATGAGTCCTTATTTTATTTCAGCAGAACAAATGGAGAATATTTTAAATGAAGAATTGAAACCACAAATAAAACTGAGTGTTGATGAAATATATTATTATGGTACAGGCTGCAGTAATCCTGACAATATAAAAATGGTTAAGAAGGTTTTTAAAAATGTTTTTCCTGAAGCAGCTGTCGCCGTGGATCATGATCTTATGGCAGCTGCCAAAGCGCTATGCAGTAAGGAAAAAGGGATTGCATGTATACTTGGTTCCGGTTCAAATTCTTGCTATTATAATGGAAAAAAGATCGTTAAGAACAGTCCTGGTCTTGGTTATATTTTAGGCGACGAAGGAAGCGGAGCCTATCTCGGTAAAAAAATAATTCAATATTATCTTTATAATACTTTTGATGAAGACCTTCGGTCAAGGTTTGATGCAAAGTTTGTAACCAACAAAACAGAGATATTAAATGCGGTCTATAAAAAGCCATTACCCAATCGTTACATGGCATCCTTTGCAATTTTTTTAGCAGAAAACCGCGGACATTATATGATTGAAAATATAATTGAAGATGGATTGAATGATTTTTTTTTCAATCATGTTTATAAATACAAAGAAAGCTGGACTTTGCCTGTACATTTTGTTGGTAGTATTGCATATGGATTTAAAGATGTATTGATTGAGTTGTGTAAATCGTACCAATTACAATTAGGCAAGGTTTTGAAAAATCCTATGCAGGGATTGATTGAATATCATAAGAAATAAAATGTATGTCCTTTAAAAGAATAACAGAAGAAGCATCAGCATACAGGCATTTGGAAAAAATGCCCGTAAAAGAAATACTATCTGGTATAAATAAAGAAGATAAAAAAGTTCCTGAAGCGATTGAAAAAGTAATTCCGCAGGTAGAAGCATTGATACATGCTGTAACTGATAAAATGCTTATGGGTGGACGCTTATTCTATATCGGCGCAGGCACAAGCGGTAGATTAGGAATTGTTGATGCAAGTGAATGTCCACCTACTTATGGTGTACCTCCCGGATTGGTAATCGGAATTATTGCTGGCGGAATTAAGGCAATGACGGAAGCTATAGAATATGCAGAAGATGATGCAGAGCAAGGGTGGAAGGATCTGCAGTACAATTATGTAACTGAAAAAGATGTTGTAATTGGGATTGCGGCCAGCGGTACAACACCTTATGTTATCGGTGCGTTACAAAAATGTAAAGAGCATGGTATTATAACCGGCAGTATCTCGTGTAATCCGAGTTCACCGTTGAGTGCTGCGGCCCAATTTCCTATTGAAGTTGTTGTTGGTCCTGAGTTTATAACCGGAAGCACAAGGATGAAAAGTGGTACCGCTCAAAAATTAGTTTTAAATATGATCTCCACAACAGTTATGATACAATTGGGAAGAGTAGAAGATAATAAAATGGTGAATATGCTGCTTACTAACGAGAAAATTGTAGACCGTGGTGTAAAAATGGTAATGGAAAAAACAGGAATTACTGTTTACTCCGATGCAAAAAAATTATTGTTTACACATGGCAGCGTAAAAAAAGCTATCGAGAACAATAAATAATTGTTTCTTGAATTATTATTTCATAAATTTATTGTCTCAATCACCATCATTTAAAAGTCTAAACTAATTACTTATGAAACGTACACTTTTACTTTCAACATTTATATTATCATTTTCTATTTGTGCTGTTGCACAGGATGGTAATAAAGCCTATGCAATTACAGGTAATGGCAACGGAGATTTTCAGTGGATGCATATAAGGCAGATCGATCTATCCACTGGATTGGTTACCAGAAATATATTTGAGAAAGGAATTACAAATTTTCAAATGCGAAATGTTGCTAATGGGAAAGAAGCATTGGCAACAAGTCTACAAAACGGCAAACAGATCAGTGTTCTTGAATATCCCACATCTACAATGGTTGCAGCAGCTGCGTATGATAAAAAGCATAATAAATTATTCTTTACTCCCATGTCTTTAAGTGAATTGCGCTGGCTCGATCTTTCTTCAAATGCAGAGAATCCAACATTTTATACACTTCATAGTCCACTTTTAAATCCAGGTAATACCAATGATGATGCAAATCATTTTACAAGAATGACAATCGGCGCAGATGGAAATGGATATGCACTAACCAATGATGGAAATCATCTTATTAAATTCACTACAGGAAAAAAGACTGTTATTACTGATCTTGGCAGCCTTATAGATGCTTCAGTAAATAATCAGATCTCAGTTCATAACAAATGCACCAGTTGGGGGGGAGATATTATTGCAGATGCTTTAGGAAATTTATACTTATTCACCGCCAGTAAAAATGTATTTAAAATAGATATTGAAAAAAGAATGGCAACACATCTTGGCAGCATAAGCGGTTTAAGCGGTGCTTATACCTTAAACGGAGCTGCTGTAGATAATGATGATAATGTTATAATAAGCAGCGCCAATACTTTTGAAGGTTTTTTTAGGGTGAACATAAAAGAACTTTCTGCTTCAAAACTTAATTCAGCAGGGCAAATATTTAATGCTTCAGATCTTGCCAATGGAAATTTATTATTTGCAAGCCAGGTAAGAAATAGTGTAGGATCAGCTCCGTTGATTCAGCGGGAAGTAATAGGCAACCAGTTTATGTCAATTTATCCTAATCCTGTTTTTGGCTCCCAATTTAAAGTAACGTTTGAAAATAAAGCTACAGGAGAATATAATATTGCTTTAACTGATGTACAAGGCAAAATTATTATGACTAAAAAGGTATATGTAAAATCTGCAGGTCAGGTGGAAACTATACAAATGAAAACCAAACCTGCAAATGGTATGTATATGATAAAAGTAACCAATGCAAGTAAAAGATCTGTTTTTTCAGATAAGATTGTGATTGAATAATTTTTAATAAATTCTGGAAATATATCGAAGGCCGTTTCTAAAAAGAGCGGCTTTTGTATTTTAAATATGTTTGTATATATTTTTTTTTGCAAAGAAATCTTATTGCTTTAAAATGAAGAAATAATAAGTTTGTAAATCCAAAAAGTATTGATAAATTTTTAAAATAACCTTTGCAAAATATTGAACCATACGATAACTGGCGCTATCTGTATACAGCTGAGGAGGATGAACGGTCACCATTTTATGGCAGAGAATATAACGAATTTGTTTTTTCGCAAACTGTTTACAATTATTATATCCATCCGCAATGGGATGAGTTTGGGAGCACAACATTGTATATCAAAATTTTAATGGCAGATTATGCTGGTTGCTATGCAATAATTGAAATGCTGGGTGAATGGAACGATGCTATTTATAATGATATCATGACGTTTAAAAGAGAGATTATTGATCTGCTAATAAGAGAAGGCATATCAAAATTTATTTTAATTGCAGAGAATGTTTTAAATTTTCACAGCAGCGATGATAGTTATTATGAAGAGTGGTTTGAAGAAATAACAGATGAAGGCGGCTGGATTATTTGCCTTAACATGCCCGAACAAACGCAATATGATTTTAAAAAAGCAAGACTGAATCATTACATAGAATTGATGAATCTTCCTCAATGGCGCACCACAAAACCTGATCTTTTGTTTACCCAGTTAGATAATATTTTAATGAGAAGATTAGACATATAAAAACACATTATTTACTTATTTACCTGTTTACCTTTTTATAAACTTCGTGTAGTATTTTTGCATATCTGAAATTTATCCAACGCTTCTATTTATGACATGGAAACAGTTTTTCACTTCTTCTCTGGGGAAAAAATATATTATGGGGTTCACCGGTTTTTTTCTCATTACTTTTTTAATAGTTCACTGCTTTATTAATGGAATGATTGTATTTAGTGATAAGGGTGAAACGTTTAACCACTGGGCTTCCTTTATGGGTACTAACTGGATAGTTAGAGTGATGGAAATAGGGTTGTTTGCTGGATTAATTTTACACATAGTTCAGGGCTTAATACTATGGTCACAAAACAAAAAAGCACGACCTGTAAAATATGCAGTTAGCAGGTATAGAGAAGGTAAATGGTACAGCAGAAGTATGGGATTGCTTGGCACATTAATTCTTATTTTCCTTATAGTTCATTTATATCATTTTTGGACTCCGTCGCGTTTGGGAGGAATGTTAGGAATTCATACACTTGAGGAAACCAGCCTTGGTACCTATAATGGGCAGCGGGTGCATAACTTATATTCAGAAATGTTGATCGTTTTTCAAAATCCCTGGATAGTTATTATTTATGTATTAGGAATGATTTCACTTGCCTGGCATTTGTTGCATGGTTTTCAAAGTGCATTCCAAACTTTTGGAATTAATCACAAAAAATATTCACCACTCATAAAAGGGATGGGTATTTTTTACTCAATTGTTATTTGTAGTTTGTTTGCTCTCATGCCAATATCAATTTATTTCAAATGGCTTAATTAATTATTAAACATCAACTGTAAACTTTTTATGGGTTTAGATGCAAAAATTCCAAAAGGCGATTTAGAAACTAAATGGAGGGATTACAAGAGTCATGTAAAACTTGTTAATCCTGCCAATAAGCGCAAGCTGGAAGTGATAGTTATTGGTACAGGCCTGGCA
>JBPCQG010000268.1:0-8380 GCA_050998315.1 Chitinophagaceae bacterium | reverse complement strand
AAACGATACTAATACTAAACGTTACGATTAAAGCTTTCAAGCCCCACTGATAAAAGTTTCGAGTTTCATCTATGTGAACAAAATTTTTTAAAAAGACAGAAACCAACCAAGCTGAAATACAAAAAAGCACTATATAGAAACCTACCATTTTCCCATAATCTGCTAAAGGCGTTTTGAACCCCTCCTTCTATAAAAAATACGGTTTCCATAATACTACTATGAGAACTAAGCTCACTGTGCTGCCAAAAAGTATACCTGTAACTCCATAGTTTATGGCGAATGTAATTGATATGACTATATTTAAAAGGGCCTCAACCCAGGGGGCCCAAACATCCTTAAACAAACCGTAACCAATCAGGAACGATTGAATGGTTTGCCTGGAAATCATTATGTATACATTAATTAGCATTAAATAAAATGCCCAATTATTTAAAATGTAGTTCGATCCTAACCAGAGCGTTATAAAAGAAGGCGTCAGCTGGTATAAACCAAATATTACTATGCCTGCCAGCCAGTACCGTAATGCCATCAATTCTCCAAAGACCTTTTTTATTCTATAATTATCATTGGTAGCTATCAAACTCCCAACTCCGGCCGTTGTACTGCTTAATCCCATCTCAATAAAATAAATCAACTTTTGTATTATCAGTGTGTAATTTGAAAAAACAGTTACCATGCCTAAAGTGGTAAAACTAAATATCAGCAGTTGATCTGTCTGTAACAATATAAAACCTGCAATTGAATGTGAAAATAACTGCTTTGTTTTATTTATAATCTCCGGGTAATGAGTTCTAAGTTTTTTACCATAGGCTGAGCTGGTCTGAAGCCAGGGGTACTCTTTTCGAATTTTAGTATTGAGTACAATGCTGGTAACACAGGCAAAAAATATTTCTAAAAACAAATACAAATAAAAATTCCCTTTGCTGTACGTTAAAACTACCATCTGTAAAATCACCTTGGTTATACTGATTGCATTTATATGCGTTACAACAATATAATTTTTTTGATCTGCGTAAAGCAGAACTATTTTGTAATTAAAAAAATACCCAATTAATGAACAAAACATTGAAGTAAAAAATGTAGCATATACTGCTTCAAGTGATACATCAGAGGAATTGAATATAACGGGCAAAAAGAAACTTAAAATAATACCAGAACACAATATGAATAAACCTATCCTTCGATAGTAATATGCGAACACCGAAACGATCTCTTTAAGCTTATCATTATTGTTATCATGAAGGGGTTTATAAAGTAAATATGTAATTGCGGTACTGATACCTAATTCAGCAATATTTAAAAATCCCAGAATATTACTTATGGTTGCATTAAGGCCAATTAAATTGTCCCCTAATGAATTAAGAAATATCTTTCTGGAATAAAATGCTAAAAAAAATGTTATAAAAGCAAACAGCAAGTTTACTTTAGAATTGCGAAGAGTCTTTCTAACACGTGACATTTACCCTATACGTCTTTTAAGTTCAAATCCATCTGTGGAAAATTATGTGCGCCTGCTTTTTTAATAAGACTGAGATAATTAGATTGTTGCCCAAAACGCCTGTTCATTTTTTTATGAGCTAATGAAAATGGTATACTTTATTTTGTAAAAAAATATCAATTAAAGTTTATCTCTTTAATTACCATTTCCGGTAACACAGCATCACATGATATATAAGAAACATAATCGTTGTCTAATTTTATTTCATGAAGAAACCACTTTTTATTATCCCAGGTTATTTCATTATCTGTAGTATCTACATTTTTTAAAGGAACATTTAATCCCATACCTATCGCCTTAAGGAATGCTTCTTTTCTCGTCCAATAAATAAAAAAGGATTGAATAATATTATCTGCCTTTAAAATATTCTTCCACTCCTTTTGTGAAAAATTTTCTTTAAAATCATTCAGCGAAATGTTTTGTACTTGTTCAACATCAATTCCTATTTTATTAGTAGTACTTATTGCACAAATAATATACTCTCCAGCATGAGAAATATTGAAATCAATTGAATTATCAAAATAGGGTCTCTCAAACTGAGTAAATTTCAAATCATTTAGCGAGTAAGAATCATGTCCTATGTAATCGAGTCCGTAAATTAATAAAGCTTTCCCCAGCAAGCTTCGATGGGCATCTTCCCACTTTCTATATCTCATAATCTTGGTCTGCAGATATCGGGGAAGTTGCTTAAGTAGAAAATTAAAAGTCTCTGGTTTTAACTTTATACTAAAACGGGTATAATATATATATATATCATTGCCCACTTGATTTGAATTAGTATCTAACTTTTGAATTGTCTGCTTTCATTCATCTATTTACCTCTCTTGCTTTTATATTCTCTATTTGTTTTCTCCAAAACTTCATTCAGTTTTTCTGCCAGTTGAGCAGCTGCAGGGTTACGCATAATATTTAAATGATCCCCGTTAATAGTAATATTTTCTATTCCGCCTATAAAATTCTCTGACCAGCCCATATCACAATTCTCCTTAAATTCGTATCTCTCACTTGCTTTAACCAGAGCTACTTTTCCGGAATATGTTTTTTTACCTAGCCGGCTATAATTATATCTGCCCGTAATACTATCAAATATATATTCGGAAACATTTACTATTCCCTCCAGAATAAGTTTGCCTTTATACCTGTAGGAAGGTGTGTCTCTTAAGCTATTGTAAAAATATTTCATTTTTGGGTCTAGAAATTTTGGGGAAATACGCGAACGTAACGCTTTGGGTGAATAGTATTCAATCAAGATTAACAAGGGAACTTCCTCACCTTGCGCTACAATCGCCTGAGCCATTTCCACTGCTATACCACCCCATCGGCAAAAGCCTGCTAAACAGTAGGGTCCATATGGATATATTTTTTTTATCTCTCTAATATAATGTGCAGCCATCTCTTCCGGGGTATTATATGGAGATGGTTCTATAGAATAAAAGGGCTGGTTTTTACTTATGTATTCTCCAACCTTGGCGTAAAGTAAAAACTCTGAAAACGCAAATAAAGGAATATTATCACCTTGAGGTTGAACAGGAATAATATAATTTCCTTGACTTGCTGTTTGTATCAGCTTTAAAGAGGTCGCAATGAATTTAGATTGTTGTTCAATAGTTTGATAGGCAAACAAATCTTTTGCATTTATTTCAACACCCAACTTTCGAACACGATCTACTAGTTGTAACACCATTAAAGAGTGTCCACCTAATTCAAAGAAATTATCTTTTGTACCTATGCGCTCTATTTTTAGCAACTCCTGCCATATTTCAGATATTGCGTTTTCTGCCTCGTTTTTAGGCGCTACATATTGATCGACTAATTCGGAAAAATCCGGGTCAGGTAAAATTTTTCTATCGATTTTTCCATTTGATGTTACTGATAATTGTTCCATTTTTACCCACAAAGCAGGTATCATATAATGAGGTAGCTTGCCTTCTAAATATGATATCAATGCTCCCTTATTAAATTCGCCTTGCGGCACTACATAACCCACCAAACGCTTAGTACCACTGCCGTCTTCCTTGGCCAGTACTACTGCCTCGCTCACTAGGCTACTTTGCTGCAGAATACTCTCAATTTCGCCTAACTCTATGCGGTAGCCCCTTATTTTTACCTGATCATCCATTCTTCCTATAAATTCAACATAACCATCAGGAAGATACCGTACTATATCGCCTGTCTTGTAAATCTTTGATGTTTGTTCATTACAAAAAGGATTGGCAACAAACTTCTCTGCTGTTAATATATCATTATTTACGTACCCTAAGGATACGCCTTCTCCTCCTATATATAATTCACCCGGTACGCCTATCGGCACAAGCTGTTTGTTTTTATCAAATACCAATAGCTTCGTATTTGCCAGCGGCTTTCCTATTGGAATAATATCATCTTCGCTCACTTTTTCAACAGAAAAATAAGTAGCAAACACTGTTGTTTCTGTAGGTCCGTATACATGAACTATCTTATTTGGTCCTACCACAAAAAAAGCTTTACGAACATGGGTTAAAGACACCATTTCTCCCCCGAATAATATCTTTCGTAATCCGGTTAATGCAACGGGATCAATATCTATAAAGGCGTTAAAGAGCGCAGTGGTGATAAAGCAAATTGTTATTTTTTGTTCTTTTATAACTCTGGATAGTTCATATACATCTGCGGCCCAATTATCTTTTATCAAATAAAGGCTGGCACCCATTAACAAGGAACTGTATATTTCATACACAGACCCATCAAAGGCATAATTAGACCATTGCAACATTCGGTCTTCTGACTTCACAGTTATTTCATTAGGCTCATATACTAATTTTATTATATTTCTGTTACTTACAGTTATTCCCCTGGGGCGCCCTGTTGTACCAGACGTGTACATAATATATACGGGTGAATTAACTCCAATTCTTGTATCTGGTGGTTGGATTGAATTTGCAGATGACTCATTAAAATCTATGTAGTCACAGTCTCCTAGTTCAAATGATTTTAATAATTCATAATTTGTATAAACAATATATTTTATACCGGCATCTTCAATAATATATTTTAATCTTTCATTAGGATACTCTGTGTTGAAAGGTACATAAGTGCCTCCTGCTTTTAGGATACCTAACATGCTTATCACCATCTCTATTCTTCGATAGGATAATAAACCGATATTACTTCCAGGTTGAATGCCTTTGCTGGTTAAATAATGTGCTAACTGGTTAGCTCGTTCATTTACTTGATGATAAGTTAATTGCTCCTGCTCAAAGACTATGGCAATCTTATCAGGTGTTTTGTCCACCTGCTCTTCAAACAGGTCTACAATTGTTTTATCTCTTGGATAAGGAACTCCTGTGTTATTAAAGTCTACCAGCAATTGCCTCTCTTCTGCATGAGTCAGCATAGGCAGCTTACCTATTTTTTGATCAGGATTTTTTACAATAGAGTATATCAACTTATTAAAATGAGCCACCATCCGCTCAACAGTTTGCTCAGTATATAAATCGGTACTGTATTCAATTGCTCCTTCAAGTCCATCCGTAGTTTCAGTCAGGCCAAAGATTATATCAAATTTGGCAGTTGTATGTTCATAATCTTCCCTTAATAATTCCACATTATGCAAACGTTGCTGCGAATCTTTCGATGTATTTTGCCAGATAAACATAACCTGGAAAATAGGGCTTCGGTTTATTCCTCTTTCCTTTACTACAGCATTCACCACTTTTTCAAAAGGGGCATCCTGGTGTTTATAGGCTTCAAGGGTTGTTGTTTTTACCTGTTGCAAAAATTTAATAAATGTGAGATCGCTATTCACTTCACTACGCAGGGCAAGTGTATTCACAAAAAATCCAATTAACGGCTGTATTTCATCCTGTTGCCTGCCCTCGATTGGAATACCTACGCAAATATCCTGCTGGCCGCTATACCTGTGCATCAGTACTTTGAAAGCAGATATCAATGTCATAAACAGGGTTGTCCCATTCTTATTACTCAATTGCTGCAGCATTTCACTTATGTACTTATCAATATGAAATGAGCTAACAGAACCGTTAATGCTTTGAACAGCGGGTCTGGAATAATCCGTGGGTAGTTGTAATGGCGCAACTCCGTCTAATTTTTTCTTCCAATAACTTAACCTGTTATCCATTTGTTCCCCCTGCAGGTAATGGCGCTGCCAAAGGGCATAGTCAGCATATTGTACCTCCAATGGCGGAAGATCAACAGGCCTATTTTCTATATAAGAATCATATAATGCTACCAGTTCTTTTATAAAGATCGACATTGACGATGCATCTGATGCGATGTGGTGAATACTTAAGATCAGAATTTGTTCATACTCAGTAACTGTGATAAGATGTGCCCTTATCATATCATCTTTTGAAAGATCAAATGGCTGCCTTATTAAACCATCAATATATTGCCGCAACCCTCCAGGATCAAGCTGGTATTGGCTACCATCAATAATAGAAAGCTTCAGGGAATCTTTTTCTTTGATATGCTGATAGGGTTCACCGCCATAATTCATAATCACAGTACGAAGTACTTCATGGCGATTAACAATCATTTTCAATGAATGTTCTAATGCAGCTTTATTAATCTTTCCTTTTAAGCGGAAAATTGCAGGAGTATGATAATGCAAACTACCCTCAAGACGGTCAATGAACCATAACCTTTCCTGGCTGAAGGATAGCGGAATCCGGTCTATTAAAGACCTGTCAATCTTATTTATCTTAAGCCCATTATTATTCCAGTGCCTGTTGATACTGATAAATTGGATGATGGACTCCTTATTACTTTTGATCTCTTCCAGCAGGTCTTTATCAATGTTTTTATCCCGGGGAAGTTTTAACTGCAACTTCCCTTCATCCAGAAAAATATCAATTCCGTTTTGTTTTGCTGTATTTAATAAATCTATGGGGTTGATAACATTCATATTAGTAAGTAACATTCATAATTTTTTATTTTGTGATCAGGATTAAATATCTACGAGTTCAAATTCACTCAGATCCTTTTTTTCTGCGAGTGATTCTATAGTTGGGTAGTCAAATATATCACCGATACTTACCTCCACTGCCAGCTGCCGGCGGATAGCTGATATCAGCTGTATAGCCAGCAATGAATGACCTCCCAGCTCAAAGAAATTATCTCTTATTCCTATACGTTCCACTTCCAGCAATTTTTGCCATATCTCCACCAGTTTAATTTCGATCCCGTTACGCGGCTCCATGTATGTATCTCCGCTGCCCGTGACAGCATCAGGATCAGGTAAAACCTTTCTATCTATTTTCCCATTGGACAGCAAAGGAAAACTTTCCAGCTCCACCCAAATCATAGGTACCATATATTCCGGCAGCTTATTTTTTAAATAATCTATAACAGTGTCACGGTCAAAGTATCCTTCCGTTAATACATAGCCCACTAACTGTTTATTGCCGCTTTTGTCTTCCCTTGATAGCACCGCTGCCCCGTGCACCAAACCACTTTGCAGCAGCACATTTTCTATCTCGCCCAACTCTACCCTGTAACCATGGATCTTTACCTGCTCATCTATGCGGCCAATAAATTCAATATTCCCATCCGGTAAATATTTAACCAAGTCGCCCGTCCGGTACAACAACGATCCCTTTTGCCTGAATGGATTGGCAATAAACTTAGATGCAGTTAACTCTGTATTATTCCTATAACCCCTGGCTACACCATCACCTCCTATACATAGTTCCCCGGGTATACCTAACGGGCACAATGAAAGATCCCTGTTCACTATATATATCTCCGTATTGGAAAATGGTTTGCCAATGGGAACGGTAACATCATTATTCTCCCCGTCATCTTTTACAACATGAAGTAATTTTCCAATAGTTGTTTCCGTGGGACCGTAATGATTGATGATCTTACATTTTGTACCTGACTCCCTGATCTCTTCCACCAGCCCCGCCTGCAATGCTTCTCCACCGAAGATAAGCATTTTTGAAGGAAGCAACAGATCATGCGTGCACAATGCTTTCCAGTGGGAAGGAACGATCTTTACACATTCTATCTCCTCATCACGGAAGTAACGCTGAAGCCCATCGGCATTATTGACTGCTTCCTTTGAAAATAGATGCAGTGCACCTCCCAGTAACAGTGAACTGTACAAAACAGTATTGCCAAGATCGGTAGCAATGCTTGATACCAGCGCATAAGAACGGCACTCACTTATCTGTATATTTTTATCCAGCCCAAATATATAATCTACCAGGTTGCCATGGCTGATCATTACTCCTTTTGGCTTACCGGTAGAACCTGATGTATAAATTACATAGGCCAGGTTATGTGCAGACAGCGATGTTTGCGGATTGGACACAGACTGTGTGCTGATGGCCGCAAGGTCACTGTCAAGGCTGATGATATTTATATGGGAAGGTATATGTACCCGGCCCTGCTTATTGCTTACAACTATAGTAGCTTCACTGTCACGCAGCATAAAGCTTATCCTTTCCTCAGGATAGGCAGGATCAATGGGAACATAGGCTGCACCGGCTTTTAATATACCCAGTATACCAATGATCATCTCTGCACTTCGTTCTATACAAATAGGTACTAATGCTTCTACTGTTACCCCCTTGCTAAGCAGGTAATGAGCTAACTGGTTAGCCCTTTCATTAAGCTGCTGATAGGTGAGTTGCTCTTTTTCAAAAACCACGGCCATGCTGTCAGGGGTTTTAGACACTTGCTCTTCAAAGAGATTTACAACTGTTTTATCCCTGGGATAAGACACTATTTTATTATTGAACGCCACCAGCAACTGATTCTCCTCAGCAGAAGTAAGCATCGAAAGATTACCTATGGTTTGCTTAGGATCCCCGGCAATCGAGGACAGCAACTCCTGAAAATGCTTCACCATCCTCTCAACCGTCTCAGGCTTATATAAAT
>JBPCQG010000230.1:0-3243 GCA_050998315.1 Chitinophagaceae bacterium | reverse complement strand
TTATCCATTCATCTACTTTTTGCTGAGCTTCTGTAATGGTGAGTTGTTGCATTATTACTTTACTTTATACCCTATTATTTTATATACTTTAAGCGGTAATATTTTCAATCTTAAATTTAATTGTTCCCGCAGGCACTTGTATCTCGGCTGTTTCTCCAACGGCTTTTCCCAGCAATCCATTGCCAATGGGGGAGAAAGCTGATATTTTACCTTGTTTAAGGTTGGCTTCTTTTTCAGAAACTATCTGGTAGGTTATCTTTTTTTTAGTGCCAAGATTTGTGACAGTAACCTTTGTTAAGATCGAAACTTTGCTGGTATCAATATTTTCCTCATCTACAATTCGTGCAGTAGCAATAATACTTTCCAACTGTTTGATCTTTGCTTCAAGCATTCCCTGCGCTTCTTTGGCAGCATCATACTCTGCATTCTCCTTAAGGTCGCCTTTCTCTCTTGCTTCTGCGATAGCGCCTGAAGCCGCGGGACGTTCAACACCTTTCATGTGTTGCAGTTCAGCTTTCATCTGCTCAAACGTTTCTTTTTTTACATAATTTGTTTCGCTGCTCATAACATCTTTTTTACGATAATTTCTTTCCGGGTAAATGAAAAAAAATACAACGCCCCATATTTACTGAAGCGTTGTATTGCATAAAGATAGAAAAATTTAGGATTATTCCAACTCAAGTTTTTCCAATAAAATTTTCGACATTTTATAAAAGGCTTCATTGCTGTACCCGGCAATGTGCGGTGTAATAATCACATTTGGCTGCAGTAAAAGCCAGTCAAGCTGTTCATTTTCAAGATTGGTATAGGTTTCAAAAGTTTCATTTTCCAATACGTCTAAGCCGGCGGCGGCTATTTTACCGTTTTGCAGAGCATTAATCAGTTCGGCAGTATTAGTTACTTTTCCGCGGCTTGTGTTAAGAAAATACGGTTGTTTTTCCAGTGAATTAAAAAATGATTTACCGGCCATATGCAAAGTTTCATCCGTCAGTGGAACATGGAAGCTGATCACATCTGAATATTTACAAAGCTGTTCAAAATTGGCTTCCCTAATATAACCACTTCCAAATGCGTATTTAAATTTATCATATGCAAGAACGGTAACATCAAAAGGGGCAAGCAATTTGGCAAAGGTGCTGCCTGTATTTCCATAACCAATAATGCCCACTGTTTTACCACTTAGTTCAACTCCCCTATTGGCATCTCTTATCCATGTATTATTTTTTACCTCCTCGAAGCTGGAGCCAATTTTATGCATTAATCCAAGAAGCATTCCAAGGGCATGCTCTGCTACGGCATTACGATTACCTTCCGGGCTACTTACGCATTTTATTCCTTTACCCTCAGCGCAGGCAACGTCAATCAATTCCATCCCGCTACCTAGTCTTCCTATCCATTTTAATTTTATGGCTTTATCGATTATTTCTTTATCAAGATTTAGCCTAGTTGTTATTATTAAACCTTCTGCCTGGTTAATTATAGCAGATAATTCTTCATAACTTATTTTTTCAGCATGTAGAATTGCATACCCTCTCTGCTGAAGTGTGGAGGTTAAATGGTTATGCGCTTTTGACGTTATAATTACAAGTCTTTTCAAATATTTTATATTTTGCTTACCGCGATCATACTTATTTCTACATTGGCATTTTTAGGTAACCCCTTTACAGCAACGGTTTCCCTTGCCGGAAAATCACCTTCAAAATATTTTCCATATATCTCATTTACCTGCACGAACAATTCCATATCACTTAAAAAGATTGTTGTTTTTACCACATCATCAAAATCCATATCAGCTTCTGATAATATGGACTTAAGGTTTTTCATTACCTGGTGCGTTTCTTCAATTATATCAGCATTTGCAAGGTGCGATGTGCCCGGCTTTAGGGCGACCTGTCCTGAAATAAAAAGCATGTTACCTGCTTTTATTGCCTGATTGTACGGACCGATTGGATCAGGGGCCTTTGAAGTATTAATAATTTTTTTGGTCATAATTGCTCCAGATAAGGGATAAAATTCCAAAACTTTCCATCAACTAACAAACCTATTTTTACAAAAAATTATACGTGAAGATAATTGTATTGGCAGATGGATATGTTAAACAGGAATTTAAAAAGAAACAAATTAATGCTAATATACAAGTAACTTATATAGAAAACCTTTTAGAGATACCCGACAGCTACGCTGATACTTTTTTTCTTTTAACAGAAGAAACTAACTGGAAAGATCATAAAATTTTTGAAGGAAAGCCTGTTTTTATCAATTCTACAATTTGTACTTTAAAAGAACTTGATTTACCGGAAAACTTCAACCGTATAAATAGTTGGTTAACTTTTATAAACAGGGAAGTATGGGAAATTGCAACCTGCAAAGAAGATGTTGTAAAAGAAATTTTTAAAAAGTTAGAATGGGAATATATTAAAGTTGCTGATGAACCCGGACTGGTTTCTGCCAGGATAATTTCTATGATAGTAAATGAAGCCTTTTTTGCATTAGGAGAAGGGGTAAGCACTAAAGGTGAGATTGATGTAGCCATGAAACTTGGGACTAATTATCCATACGGTCCATTTGAATGGAGTGATAAAATTGGCTTAGAAAAAGTGCACCATCTTTTGGAAAAGCTGTCTAAAACAGATAGCCGTTATAGTGTTGCCCCGGCGATGAAAAAACAATTATTCAACTGGTAATGGCAATAATATTAAATATAGATACAGCGACGGAAAACGCTACGATAAGTATATCTGAAAAAGATAAAGCGATCGACGCTGTCACCAACAGGAACCAAAAAGATCATGCATCTTTTTTACAGCCGGCTATAAAAAATTTGTTACAAAGAGCCGGTCTTTCTATTAATAAATTAAATGCTGTAGCTGTAACTGCAGGTCCTGGCTCGTACACAGGATTACGTGTTGGTATGGCAAGCGCAAAGGGCTTATGCTATGCTTTGAACATTCCTATGATAACCATTAATACTCTGCAAGTGATGGCGTTCTCATGCATAAAAGAAATGCAGGAGCAGTCAGCATTATATTGTCCTATGATTGATGCAAGAAGAATGGAAGTATTTACAGCGGTTTATGATCATAATCTTACTGAAGAAATAAAGCCCTGTTCTTTGATCTTAGACACTGGAACTTTTATAAATATATTGCAAACAAATAAAATTTATTTTTCAGGAAGCGGCGCCTTAAAGTTGAAAAACTTACTGGATAACAAAAATGCTGTATATATTAATAAAGAAATAGA
>JBPCQG010000203.1:0-9461 GCA_050998315.1 Chitinophagaceae bacterium | reverse complement strand
AAATATTATCTTGCGCTCTCAAAATAATGCACGGCTGTAAAATTTGGATCGGTAGTTCAGTTGGTTAGAATGCCGCCCTGTCACGGCGGAGGTCGCGGGTTCGAGTCCCGTCCGGTCCGCTTATATTTCTATATAACCCGCTCTGGTAGCTGGTTTTTCATTTCTTATTCTATTTTTTATTCTATAAAGAAATTAAAAGAGCTTCAACTTTACCTAAACTTACCTGACTTTATTCTACTTAATAAATTAACCTTATAAAGGTACAGATATTTGCTAAATATATTAGGATAACTATCATTCCTCACTCATTTGATTAACCGGTAGTCGTTACGTTTTTGACCAATTCAAAGGCACATTAATCATAATGCTAAAATTCTTCCCATAATTATAAATACCATGATACGGCTTGGGGTCATCGGGATACGGCTCAAAATATTTTAACCGGTTTAAGTGCGATTGATAAGCAACATTAAATAAATTATTTCCGGAAAGAGAAAAAGTAAACATTGTTAATCCTTGAAGGTTTTGTGATGTATTTCTCCATAAAACGCCATCCAAATTATGCAGATCTACCAAATCATAGGTGATTTGATGGCTGAGATCGCAACGAGATGTTCAAGGTAGGTTAAATCCCTTTTTTTTCCAGTATTGATAGGCAAGTAACATAAGTTAATACAATTGTACAAATTAACTGCTTTAGAATATTATCTAACTATTATTAACAATTCAAAAATTTACTTTTGTGTGTAAATATTTTTTTACGAATGTTAATAACATGATCAGTATGGGAAAGAAATTAATAAAATTTAAAAGCTACGACGGATATGAACTAATAGGGACTGTTCAAAAAGGAGATATTGAAAGGGCTGGATTATTGTTTGTCCATGGCATTACATCATCCAGGGATGAGTTAGGATTTCATTCCGATTATGCAATTTACCTAGCTGAAAATGGAATCACAACATTGCGGTTTGATTATCGGTTTCATGGCGTCAATGAATCCTCACTTGAAGAACTATCACTGTGCGGAATTGTAAATGATATTGATGCTGCTTTTACTGCATTGCTAAATAATGTTGATAGCCAAATAAAATCATTTTTTATAGTCGGAACAAGTTTCGGTGGCGGGCTGTCTGCTTATTGGGTTGATTCAAATAAAAAAAATGAAATTAAGAAGTTAATACTCAACGCCCCTGTTATCAGTTATGAAAATGATGTGCTTGAGAGAAATGATCTTATTACAGATGGTGTGCTTTCTGAGAAAGCTCAAAAGCTACTTAAGAAAAAAGGATTCATAAACTCATCCGGTATTCATTTTGGCAGGGCGTTAATCAATGAGCTCAAATACATTAATGGCATCAAAGCGCTTCAAAGCCTGGGAAATAAAATTGTAATATTTCATGGTGATAATGACGAAGATGTTCCGTTAACGTCTTCAAAGAAATATAAATCTGAAACTACTGACCTTGAAATAATAAAGGGTGTTGGACATGGATTTGGTGTTGAAGATGATGAAGATCTTGACTTCCCGGAAACAAAACAAATTCACAGGGAGATCTATGCAAAAGCATTAACAATTATCGAAAGCTCTCTATGAAAAATTATGAAGCGTACGGAACGGGAATATACGTGCATGAAAAAGTGAGAATTGGGAAAAATGTGAAGATTGGGCATTGCTCCTGCATCGGGTATGGTGATCCTGAAGATGGAGAAATAATTATTGAGGACAATGTCTCTATCGGGGCTTTCTGTATAATTCATTTTGGTGCAATAATCAAAAAAGATGTCTTTCTGGACCATTATTGTAAGATTGGCATTGAAGTGCAAATTGGAAAACGTACGAAGATCCTGTACGGCAAACATATTTATGATGAAGCAGTAATCGGTGACAATTGCATCATTGGAGGCCATGTTGCAGATAGAACAATTATTGAAGATAATGTTATCTACTTAGGGGAAATCGCACATAGTCATAGAAATGCAAACTTGGATTGGGACGAAACTATCGAAGCTTCTCCTACAATTTTTAAAGGCAGTGTTGTTGGAGTAAATGCTTTGATCATTGGTGGAAGAAAAATTGGTCCGTGTGCATATATTGGTGCAGGGGAAATTGTAAGAACTGATGTAGGCGAAGGAATGGCATTGATAGAAGGCAAAAGGAAACCGCTTAAGGAACTTAGAGGATTTATTAAATCAAGATGCAATGAATAAAAGTTATCGCTCCATAAATATTTTTGTTTCCCATCCGTTTGAACCGAATAATGCCGCATACGATATTGAAAAATTCCGAACAAATATTAAGTTGCTTATTACACAAGCCGAGAATGATGTAAGAAAAGAATACCAGGATTTTGAAATTGATACAACTTTTGTTTTCAGTGACGCATTTGCAGGATTGCCACAGCAAATAGAAACGAAGATTAGAAGCAGTCATTTGGCAATAGTTGACATAACTGAAAACAAACCCAACATCTTTTTTGAATATGGATTGCTGTATGGTTTAAATATTCCTGTACTGATTATTAAATCAAAATCATCAATGGATGACTTTTCATTACCTTCTGATATAAAGGATCGCATGATTCAGGTATATGATAATTTTGAAACCCTAATTGACAGATGCAAGTTTGAATTAGCTAATTTCTTTAAAAAACTTATAAACGATGATTCGTTATATAATATATACCTGCCAAAAATATGGTTCCCAAATGATGTCGGAACGGTTCATGTAATCACATCTACAGAATCGGAAAAAAGGGAACAGTTTGCTTTGCCGGAATCAGATAATTACATGCTGCTTGAAAGTCTGGGAGATAAAGATTCCTTGTTAGCCATCATAACATTTTTAAATAGAAATTATCGGAATATTAATACTCCTATGTACGCCGCTGACAGTGCTGTCCCATTAGAAGATAACTTAGTCATTATAGGCGGACCAGGTGATGAAGACGGGGATGGTAATGATAAGTGTAAAATATTTATGGAAAAAATGGGCGTAAAAGTTAGTTATTCTGAAGATTGCGAACAACTATTGTATAAAGGCATACCATATTCTGCTGAAAAAAAAGGGAATAAAACAGTAAAAGATTACGGATATTTTGCAAGATTCCCGAATCCATTTAATCCCAAATCATCGGTAATTTTGGTAAATGGTATTCATACTTTTGGTGTACTCGGCGCAGCGAAAGCGTTCTCTGATCATCCTTCCGCTCAGGGGAACATAAGAAAAGTTCTACACAAATTAAAACTGGACGATATTAAACAAGCATCTTTTGAATGCTTTTTTCCAGTTGATATTTTACAACAAAGTGTTGTTTGCCCGGGAATTGATGAAGACAATATTTTACCCTTAACAAGATAATAGTGACTGATGTTATTAAATTCATAAAGGAGAATGCATCCCGGTTCCCCAATCGAATTGCTATAATTGATGGAGAAAGGAAAATCAGTTATGCTGATTTTATTAACCTCGTTGATTCTATTTCCCACCAGCTCATAATTAATAGTGTAAAACCAAGGGTAGCATTTGATTTAAGACAGGGGGCCGAGGCTTATGCTCTGATCGTTGCAATTTTAAATGTTGGCGGAACTTATTGTCCTCTTCATCCTGATGCACCAATTGAAAGAAAGATCCAAATCATAACTCAGTTTAAGCCGGATTTAATAATTGTTGAAAATGAAATCAGCTCTGAAGATTTTGAAGGAACAAAAGTAGTTTCCATTCACAACCTTTTGAGGGAAAGTAATTTTAGAGAAATAGAAACCAATTATGATGGCGAAGATATAATTTATGTTATCTACACTTCGGGAACTACCGGAACATCAAAGGGTGTTATGATTTGCAGAAAGGCACTTAATAAATTTTTGGAATGGGCAATACCAACATATGGCGCGGGAGCAGAGGATATTTGGGGACAATTTTCTTTTCTAAGTTTTGATTTGAGCATTGTTGATATTTTCACCTGCCTATGCTCGGGTGCAACTTTATTCGCAATGAATGATATTCCAGCAAAAAAAAACAGGCCGGCCGGTATCATTGAAAGAGATAGAATTACAATTTGGCATTCCATTCCTAGCGCTGTTGAGTTCATGATGGCAAATGAAAGGACAAAAGTTTATGATTTTTCTTCTCTGCGGTTAATGAGTTTCTGTGGTGAAGCATTAAAGAAATCACAGGTTGAATTTTTGTTTGAAAAGAAAAACGATTTGATTATTTTCAATACATACGGGCCAACAGAAGGAACTTTGTTTTGCACCTGGCAGGAATTAACAAAAAACACCTATGTTAACTTTTGCAATTTTAATATGAGTATTGGCAAAGCTATACCTGGCTGGAGCCTTGAACTTAATCCTGCTGACGGATTTGAAGAAAAAGAAATTATTATTTATGGAGATTACATAGGCGCTGGATATTTAGTAAATCCAATTGATTCTAAATTCAGAAAAATTGAAATCGGAAACAATACGGTAAATGCCTTCGAAACAGGAGATTTAGTAAATGAGAAAAACGGCAATCTTTATTTTTCGTGCCGTAAGGATAGACAGGTTAAAATTAAAGGGTTCAGAGTTGAATTGGATGAAATTGATTTAAGGATTAATGAATATTTAAATAAACCCAGTGTTACAGTAGTAAGAAAAGATTCTCTTTACTCTTTTATTGAAAGCGAAGAAAAAATAAATGATCTCGAATTAAGACAGCATCTCAAAAAGAAACTTGAACTAAATAAAATTCCAAATACTTTTTATGCCATTAAGGAAATTCCAAGAACCCAAAACCAAAAGGTAGATAATAACGCATTGATTCAATTAATACCATGAATAAAATATTAACCTCGCCTTTCGACATTGTTGCAAAAGTGCTTACACTGAATGTAGATGAAATAAATGAAAATTCGGCAATGGGAGAGACACCAAATTGGGATAGTTTAAATCATGTGATTCTAATTGGAGAATTGGAAAGTAGTTATGGGATACAAATTCCAAATGAGGATATTGAGAAGTATGTAACAATGAAAGCTATTTTAGAACTCTACAATGAAATAAATGGTAATTCAAGCTCCTGGCAAAGATTTAAAAAGGGTTTGAAAAAGAATTCTATCGGAAAAATATTTTTCAAATAATTCTGTAAATATTCCTGCTTTAAAATTCATAGAATCTTTTTTTATCCATTCTATAATTTCAATTAGTTTCTTCTTACCTTTTGCTTTTTGGTTTAAAATATCTAAGTATTCTTCTCTTTCCTTTAACATTCTTTCCCAAAACATAAATTGAGTTAGTGAATCAAATGAACCTTCTTTATATAGATCCAAAATTCCGTCAAGGGCAATTTCCCCATACTCCTGAAAAATTAGTTTGTTTTGATAATTAGAAAAAGGATTGCTCAACTCTTGAAATACTTCGCCAGTCTGAAGATATTTCTTACCTTTTAGTTGAAGGAATAACCAAATCCAATCTTCATTGTAATTATTTAAGAAATAGTTTTGAACCATTTCTGAGGTAAATAACACAAAACCACCGGATAGCATTCGTTCATTTATTACCCCCAATTCTGTCGCAATATGCCCTATAACCGAATCATCTATTAATCCCATAATATTTGCTCCAACAAATTCATAGTCATTTAAAGCATTAAACAATTCATCAATCAAATTCAAGTTAGGTACTTCAATATCATCGTCCATGAACAACACTCTACTGGCTCTTATTGTTTTTGAATAAAGCAATGCAAAGTTTCTAACAAAACCCAAATTCCACTTGGGGTTTCCAGGCTCTCTAAGCAAAAACGAATATTTTGGAAATACAATATTATTTTGAAGTATAAATTGGTTGAATTGCTTCTTTCCTAAATAGGTACAATTCCTTCGACCATTGCAAAGATCTAAAACTTTTTCTTGATTTTTTGAATTTATGGAATCATCAATAACATATTTTGGAAGCTCATTTTCCTGAATTGAAGTAAGGGCTTTACGTAGAATTTCTGGCCTGTCCCTGGTGAAAATAAAAATAGTTGAATTTTTATGCATATATCAAAAAATAGTCACTTCTTAATGATAATATATCACAGGAGAGCCTTATTCAATAATACAATTAAATGAATTTATATCTTAGCTAAACATTTATGGTCAGGCAAAATTCCCACAGAAACCAGAACACTCATAATCCTCTTACTGCAATAATCCCTGCAGATCATTCCATAAAAAATAGACCCTTGACCTTATCTTATGCGGCTTTAATTTACCATGCTTGATCCAGTCATAAATCGTCGGTTTGGTGACCTTAAAGAGCGAACAGATTTCATTCATCTTATACAATGGCTTATAAGTTAGCCCGGGAGTTTCGTGTGTATTGTTTTGAGTTATTAGCAGCTTAGCTATTGCCTTGCCTACTTCCTCCCTGATCATTTGCTGCATCATCTGCCAGAATTTATCCGGCTCGTATGGGAATAGCATCGGTGTTGTAGAGTTGTTTTCCATATTCACTTTTCTTTACGATTGTTCTTTTATATATACCAGGCTTGATTCAAAACGATTAAAGGAGGACTTATAATTTATATAGCCATAGGATACTAATTGCTTTATACAACGTTGATAAGTTGACCGGCCCAGAATCTTAGATACATGCATGATCTCATCACGGTTAACTACAACTGGATTTTTACATCCGTTTTCATCCCATTGAAGAAACAAAGCTAAGTACAGGCTGATATGGGTAGGCAGCAGCCGGGCATCTTCTGCTGCTACCTTTAAAAATCCGGATAGCTGTAGTGTTCCACTCATTATATCATCCTACTTTTTGGCGGACCCTCTTTATTTTTTTTTCCGAAGTCTTTAGACCTTGTTTATTATCATCCGGATTCATACTTTCTTTTTGAACATTCTTAACCTCTTTGCCATTGTTTTGTTTTTCAGTCAGAAATTGTTCAATCGCCTCTTTCTGTACTCTCTTCATTTGTCCGTCATAGAGATTTGCTGTTTTAAATTGCGGATTGGCTTCAATGAACATTTTGTAATTGGTTCCATCTTTTTCAATAGTAGCTGATTGGATATTCCCTTTTTGCAAAGATTGCATCAATGCTTTTTCTTTTTCTGCATTGTTTAAATCAGTGATTGGAAATTTGGAAACGGCAGTTTTCAGATCAAACCCGTAATTCTCATGAAATTGTTTAATCTCATTGTTGTTGTATTTGTCCTTGTTTTGAAAATCAATTTGTATCCATGCTTTATAAGGAACGTTATCTTTATTGGTAAGTTCTTTTAATACTGATCTTCCTTCAAGCAAATTGTACGCTTCTTTAGCAGCAACGCCTTTTCCTTTGTTCAGATAAAATAACTGATCCACTTTTTCCCCATTGGATTTTTGTAAAGAAGCATTGTAACTATTAAAGAAATACATATCGGTATTATCCGATTTTCTGAAATGCAAAGTTGCTTCAAAAGGTTTTTTATTGAGTTCAGTTTTGAAATCAAGTTGAAACTCGCCTTTTCCTAACTTTAAATTGTTTTCCAGTTGTTCGTTGAGCTTTTCTCCGAAGCCCATGTATTTGATGTTGTCTTTCAAATACTCAAAATTTTGTTCATTCATAACATTTGTTTTTTGTGTGATTAAATTTGTTTGATTTATAGATCTTTTCGCTATAGCCTGTACCAGTTCATAAGCGAGTTCTTTCGTAATTATTACTGCTGAAGGAATGGTGATCTTCTGTTCATATTGCTGTTTTAATTGTTGAAGAGAAAATTGATTTGGTTCATAGGGTCCGCCTGACCAATGTTTAAACATAAGTTTTTCAGCTATCTCTTTTCCTTCTGAAGATGCATGCAGGTTGTTTACATCTATAAATATTTTATCAATTTGATCCAGTTTTTGCTTTCCTGTTTTGCTTTGCAACATTTCTTCAATGATGGATTCGCTGTGATGATCTATTGACCAATCAACTTGTTTCATACTTTTATCAAGCATCCCAATATCAATTCCATTTATCGTTGTATAAAGTATGTCAGGATGAGTGCGGAGCATGACTTCATATTTCATGAGTTCATAATTACCTGGAGAATCTTTTTGTTTAAAATATAACCAGTACTCAACTGATTCCTTTTCATTTCGTTCTCTTACCGGAAGTTGAAAAAACTCTGATGGATAATCTTTATAAAAGCTTATTGCATTATCCAGTTTTACAAAACCTAACTTTTGCAAATGATCATATAGGGAATTTTCTTCCATCATAACATTTGTGATTTCATGATATGCCTGTTCTTTACTTTGATAAATAAACTCCTTCCCCCATTTTTTTCCATGACTTCAATAGCTAAATATTTTCCGTCAGGAATAGTGAATTTTGTAAGAGCGACTACCCATGTTTGATGCGTATGCCCTTTGATCGTTATTGTATCTCCTGATATATACAAAGGCTTGATCTCAATTTCCTGTGTTGCTGTTCGCTTTGCTTTTTGCTTATCACGGATATAAAAACGGAACTGATCAATATCATAATTGATGCCGGTACGGTTAATCAATGCCAGCCTGAAAAAAAGAACATCGTCTTTGTTATATAATGAATTTAACCCAAGCGAAACTTTCGCATGCGTATCGGTAAGAGAATGAATATTTTGCGGGCTGTCAATTATGCTTAAGCAATATTCAGCAAGCTCCGATCTGTTAATTTCTGGAACAGAATAGATGACTGGTGATATTTCAATATTGATACTCTGGTAGGCAGGTTGTGGGTTATAGCCAACAACAAAAGAATACAGTTTACCATCGGCTGTAATAACCGTAAGATTTGTTTCAGGAAAGTTTTTTACATCAGCCTTAACCCTCAAAATATTTTCAATCCCTCCCGCTTTTTGTGCAAGGATATCTTTACTTCCTCTGTCAACACTTTTTATCGCAGCAGGAAAAATAAGGTTGGTTGTTTTGTTTTCTGTTATATCAAGACAATAGGATTTGATGTAAGAAGAATTAGAAAATGTTTTGAGTGATTGTGCCTTCACCGAGTTGAATGAAAACAGAATAATTAGATAATACCATTTCATAAATAATTTTTTAAGATTAATTGTTGTTGTTGTCCTTCAATAAAATTTTATAGCCTGCCTTCAGTGTTACCTTTATAAGCTTTGTTTTTTTCGATAATAAATTTTTAGCTGCGGCTATACCTGCACCCGTTAACTGTGCGGCTACAGAAGGATCAAGTGTCGTCAGTTCCACACCCTGAAGACTTTTTTCGGTTGATTCTTTTGCGACATCACGGGATATGGAACAGGGGATATAAATACCGGGAAGTCCATCCATATCATACACCTGTAATGCAACCGGCAATAAATTATTTTGGTATCTGACAGAAGTAATTGTAATTGCCAGTCTTTCATTTTCGAGCGATGCAGTACCATAAATGAAATTACCTTTTGGTATAAGTATTCCATTTATATAAATATCAGTTGTCAGTCTTAACTTAACAGTGGAACCTG
>JBPCQG010000191.1:0-2531 GCA_050998315.1 Chitinophagaceae bacterium | reverse complement strand
CCCTTTCCGCCTAAAAAAATGAATTATTTCTTAGGCCGTACAGACAGCGACTGGGGCGCTTTTCCGGAAAGAGATGAGCAAATGCCGGATTACAAAACTGCTAAATGGGCGGTAGAGCGATTCGGTAAGAAGTACGATCAACCCTTTTTCTTAACTGTAGGTTTTTTCAGGCCGCACGTGCCGTGGCATGTGCCGCAGAAATGGTTCGATATGTATGATCCTGAAAAACTGCATCTTCCACCATATTTAAAAACGGATTTTGATGATTTGCCTGAAATGGCGTTAAAAGTAGAATCGACTTTTATGCCGAGCACAGAATGGGCTTTAGAAAACAACCAATGGCGTAAAATGCTTCAGGGTTATTTAGCTTGTATATCCTTTGTTGATCATTATATGGGACAGGTCTTAGATGCATTAGACAAAAGCCCTTATGCAAAAAATACAATCGTTGTGTTATGGTCCGATCATGGCTATAGAATGGGTGAAAAGAACAGGTTTGCCAAACAGTGTTTGTGGGATAGAGCAACCAAAACACCGCTTGTTTATGCAGGTCCGGGTATAGCTGTAAATAAAAAGATTAGTGCTTCTGTTGAATTATTTTCAGTGTATCCTACATTAACAGATCTGGCAGGTTTACAATCGAATAAAAACCTTGAAGCTAAAAGCATCGCCCCTTTACTTAAAAACCCGGAATTAAAGTGGACGCAACCAACCATAACAACCTGGGGCCGCAATAATCATGGAATTAGAATTCAGGATTACCATTACATTCAGTATGAAGATCGGTCAGAAGAATTTTATAACCTGAAGGAAGATCCGAATGAATGGTACAACAAAGCAACCGATCAGAAGTATGCAAAGATTAAGGAAGGTTTGAAAAAATATATTCCTGCTGTAAATGCAAAGTGGGCTCCGGGTACTAAATATGATGGAGTTGAATATTTTAAACAACAGAAGCTTGAGGATTGATGCTTCGATGCTATAATAATTAATGTTATCTGTTAAATCAACTAAAAGCACTTGAGTAAAAAGATAGTAGTTATTGGAAGCTCTAATACCGACATGGTTATTAAAGCTGAAAGATTTCCTTTGCCGGGAGAAACTCTTTTGGGAGGAACATTCTTTATGAACCCTGGTGGAAAAGGCGCAAACCAGGCTGTAGCTGCCGCAAGACTGGGTGGTGAAGTTGTTTTTATAGCAAGGGTAGGTACTGATATTTTTGGCAGCCAGGCTTTGCAGCAATTTAATAGTGAGGGGATCAATACGCAGTATATTGTTGAAGATCCAAACAACCCTTCGGGTGTTGCCTTAATTACTGTAGATGCTAAAGGTGAAAACACTATAGTAGTTGCTTCGGGAGCTAATAATGCTTTATCAATAAGTGATATAAACAATGCAGAAGCTGCAATCCATGATGCGGATATTTTATTAATTCAATTAGAAATTCCAATAGAAGTAGTAGAACAGGTAACAGGAATTGGAAAAACAAAAAACCTAAAAGTAATTCTTAATCCTGCTCCTGCAATGCCTTTAAATGAGAAAGTATTTCGTGGCCTGTATTTAATAACTCCAAATGAAACGGAAGCAGAAATATTAACCGGTATTTCAATAACAGACAACCCGGGCATAGAAGAAGCAGCAAAGATCCTAAAAGCAAAAGGTGTACAAAATGTAATTATCACCTTAGGTAAAGAAGGGGCTTATGTACTCACCGATACTATCAATAGTTATGTGCCGGCTCCCAAGGTTGTTTCGATTGATTCAACTGCTGCCGGTGATGTTTTCAATGGAGCTTTAGCAGTAAGTATTTCAGAAGGGAAAGAATTAATGGATGCAGTGGTTTTTGCATCAAAAGCGGCTGCAATATCAGTAACTAAATTAGGCGCCCAGGCTTCTGCTCCCTTCAGGGAAGAAGTAGAGAAAATGGTTAATTAATAAGAAGCTGTCCAAAAATTCAGATAGTTCTCTTTGTAGTTCTCTGTGATCCCTTTTCTCTGTGTTCTCTGGTAAAAAAACATAAACCACAGAGAAATACAAAAGTTTAACCACAGAGTACAAAGAGATACTACCTGTAAATAACTTTCGTTAATATTTTTAGACAGCTTCTAAGAGAATACCTGTCTCAATAAATAATTAACCAACACAACTTACACCACATGTTTATTTTAGAAAATTATGGATTTGCAGTTGCTTTTTGCATTGTAACGATGATTTGCTGGGGCTCATGGGCTAACACCCAAAAGCTTACAGACAAAAGTTGGCGATTTGAATTATTTTATTGGGATTATGTTATTGGTATTATGATAATGGCTTTGATTTTTGCTTTCACTTTAGGCAGTATTGGCCACCAGGGCAGAAGCTTTCTTACAGATGCTTCACAAGCCGATCCGGCAAACATCCGTTCTGCATTAATAGGTGGTGCAGTATTTAACATCGCTAATATTTTATTGATTGCCGCAATCTCTGTTGCCGGTATGTCGGTTGCCTTTCCTGTAGGTATTGGTATTGCTTTAATCTTAGGCGTTCTTGAC
>JBPCQG010000159.1:0-12624 GCA_050998315.1 Chitinophagaceae bacterium | reverse complement strand
ATTTATCCCAGTCTTTCACAGTGAACGTGGTCATTGATCTGAGGTCCGACATATTTTGTGACATATCCTGGTATACAACCGTAGCGAATGAAATTGAGGGTGCGCCAACTACGCCACTTTTTTGCATAGCTGCTTTAAGGCTGGGGTCTTTTGCAAATGCTTTTGCTTTAGTCATATCCTCTGCTTTAACGGCTACCATTACCATATTGGAATCGTCCACACCACGGCCTATTACGTAACTGTGTATACCGCTGGCCAGCCGCAGGGAATCATGTGCATCATAAGATGTTTTAAATTTTGCAAAATCGGACACCTTATGCCTTACGACCATTATATTTTCAGGCGTAGTGATAATTGTTGATTCGGTGTTTGCAGTGGTTGTAGTAGCTGATGTGCTGTCAGCAGTTACAGCAGTGTCTGTAGTTTTGGTTTCATCCCCGCCGCAGGATGAAAAAAGAAAAACAAAGGCAATACCAATAATTGATAAAAATTTTAATTGCTTCATGGTTTTAAGTTTTAAAATGATTAAAAATAAATTTATAAGAATACGTGAGCAATACAAAGGGTGGGAATTAATAATAAATGTAGAAAATTTGTTGTAATACAAAAAAAATGTTTATGGGCACTGCCCAGTCCCATATTAAGGCTTAGCCTTCATGAACGCTTCTTGCGCCTATAGAGTAGTTAACGAATTAATGATTCTAAAATAATTATATCACGCAATCATTTGTGTCCTGAGCAGTTTAATTTCCCGGGTTGCATTAATTCTTTTTTGTGTTTTTGTTATCCGCCACCAGCAAACCCTTTATGTAACCCAAAGTTTCTGCTACGGCAGGCAACGGATCATTTTCCCAGCCTTCATATTCTATACTTACCAAATGGGTGTATTTAATTTTTTGTAAAGAATGCAGTATTCCGGGGAGATCAAGCACACCTCTTCCGGCTTCAATAGTAGTGCCTTTTGGTTCAGTGGTATCTATATCTTTTATATGGAGGTCGTAAAGGCGGTCCCTGCATTTTATAATAGCTTCCGCTGGGTTTACCTTGGCACGGGCAGTATGACCCACATCAATACAAAGCCCTATACGTTTGTCAAAACCCTGCACAGCTTTGTAAACATCGTATGGTGAGGGGAAGCGCTTGTCTTCAGGTCCGTGGTTATGTATAGCCAGTTTAATATTGTACTCTTTTACCATTTTATCAAGCATAACCATGGAGTCAGGATGGGGGCTGCACACAATGGTGGGAATGTTGCAATCCCTGGCATATTCAAATGCACGCCGTATATCTTCCTCATCATTCTGCATGGTTATATTGCCGCAGCTTAAAGGCGTAATTCCTGCTTCCGTAAACTTTTGGATGATAGCTTTTCGTTCATCGGTGGTACTGGTAAGGGCTAAATGAAAATCCTTGATAGATATATAGTGGAGGCTTAGCCGCTGCATGGCTTTGATAGTTTCCTCCAAGGTTAGTTTGCGAAAGGTATAGGAAGCTATGCCTATTTTAAGATTCTTCCATGGGTCTTTATCGCCTGTTACATCGAAGGCATTATTGAATAACTCTCTGGCAGAGGATTTGGAGGCAACCGAAGAGGCAAGGGCAGCCAAAAAACCGGTTTTAATTATCTGGCGGCGTGAAAATAATTGAGTCATTTAAGTAATTTTAAAATCGAAAGTTAAACTAAAAGATTAAACCAAAAAACGGTGCCTTTCATTATGGTGCAAGACTGCGGCATACTTTTAAGCCAGTTTTCTTGCGCCTGATAAAAGAACTACAAACCTTAGTTAGCCAATCTTAAAATTTGCAATAAAGTGCCTGTTAAAGGTTATTCGTAAATTCAACTTAAAATAAAAATTATGAAACAGATAAATTGGAATAATGTACAGGCAGAACAAGTCAATCCAAAAATGAAAAGACAATTCATTCATGGAGAGAAAGTAATGATTGCCAAAATGGAATTTGAAGATGGATTTACGGTACCCTGGCATTCACATGAAAATGAACAAATCACCGAAGTGTTTGACGGAGTACTTAGATTTTGGTTCGATGATAACGAAGATAATTTCATTGACATATTGCCCGGTGAAGTAATTGTAATTCCGGGTAATCGCCGGCACAAAGCCTTAATGATTGGAAAAGTTATAGAAACAGATACTTTTGCGCCACCAAGACAAGATTGGATTGATGGCACTGATAATTATTTGCGTAAATGATTAAGTAATTATGTATGATGAAATATAAATACTAAAGAATGGATTTAGGAATACAAAATAGAGTTGCGCTGATCCTTGCATCCAGCAAAGGATTGGGTAAAGCTGTGGCGATTGAATTAGCAAAAGAAGGTGCAAAAGTCATTATTTGCGGCACTGATCCGGTGGCATTAGCAGCAACCGAAGCCCAAATTCAATCTATTGCGCCCAATAATGTCGTGTCGTTTGTATGCGATATTACGGATGAAAGTCAACGTAAAAGCTTGGTGGAACAGAGTGTAAAAGCCTTTGGCAATATTGAAATCCTGGTAACAAATACAGGTGGCCCTGCGGCTGGTGCATTTGAACAATTCAATTTAGATGATTGGAAACACATTTACAATTTACTGTTTTTGAGTGCTGTAGATATTATTAAACAAGTTTTACCCGGTATGAAAGAAAAGGGCTTCGGACGTATTCTTACCATTACATCTATTACTGTAAAACAACCTGCTGACAATTTGATTTCATCCAATGCTGTACGAACGAGTTTATTGGGTTTGGCTAAAAGCTTATCAAATGAACTAGCTATATATGGTATTACCGTCAATAATTTGTTGCCGGGCTATACTAATACAAACCGACTTAAACAACTTGTTGAGAAAAATCCGAAAGTAAATGAGGTAAAAGATTCGATTCCGATGAAACGATTTGGCACAACAGCAGAATTTGCTTCTGCGGCAGCATTTTTAGTAAGTGAGCGAGCCAGTTATATTACAGGTCAGTCATTGGCAGTTGATGGGGGATGGATCAAAGGATATTAAATTTTTGGTTGAATAAGATTTAAATACTTTATGAGATGTGGAGGAACACCGATTAGGGATAGGAATTCTGCTACTGCTTATACTTAGCTTTGTCTTACTCTCTCCCGGTGTATAGCAGAACATGGTGACGCTTTACTATCCTCAGCCGTGTTCCGCCACTCACGCAAAACTCTTAGGAAAACACGGCAGCTAAAAAAAATTACCCACCAGTTTCCATATTGGAAGCATCCACAGGTTTTGATTGTGGCGATCCTTTTTCCCGTAAAAAAATGGAAAACACTACAATAGCAAATATGGAAAGAAATTCACTTTGCCAATTTTGAAAGGATTCAAACCACAATCTTGAATTACTTAAGTATCCGGTGAATGTTTCTGATGGTAATCCTTTTAAAAATTGTTCTTCATTATAGTCTTTTAAACTGCCATACCAATGTAAAATAAATGAGAGGATAAAAATTAATGAAAGTACATAGGAAAGCGAATGCTTATAGATAGAAAGAAATATTCCACCTTTCATTACAGGCCAGGGTGCATTCCTGCGTTTGGGATTTGGCTCCCTGTCAACCTCTTCTTTTTTATCAGGATCCTTGGATTCAGAAGATCCTTTTTGATACAGGAACATGCTTAAAATAACAAATAAAGCCATCTGCAAAAATTCACTTTCCCAATTCTCAAAAGTGGATTGTAAAAAATGCCCTGAAACCAAATAGGAAGACATATCAAGTACTTGTCCACCTTCGTCCTGCATTTGTTGATTATGCTCTTTAAGTCCGGTAATTACCTGGCCGACCAGTGAGAAAATAAACAGAAGAAAAAAGACGATTGAAAGACTATTATTTCTAAATACTTTTTTCATATATCCTGTTTTTTTATAACCTACTAAAAAACATGCCACATCAAATCATTGCCCGCTACCTTTAGTATTTACAATGAGAAAGAACAGCTGTCCTTAAAATGGTCCTACGTACCTATATGCTCAGCGTTATAAATAACTGCATACTTTTATAAAAAATATCACCATGCAGTTAATATCTCCATCAACCGTTTCAACACCAAAAGGACATTATTCTCCCGGTGTAGTGTATAATGGCGTAGTATATGTTGCCGGTCAGTTACCTATAAATGCAAAGGGAGAAGTACAACTTAAAAGCATTGAGGAGCAAACAGCCCTGTGTATGCATAACATTGAGGAAATACTCTTAGCAGCAAACAGCAGTTTACATCACATCTTAAAAGTAAATGTGTTTGTAAGTGATATTAATTTATGGCCGGGTATTAATGCAGAGTATAGCAAAATTATGGGAAGCCATAAGCCGGCCCGTATCGTAATTCCCTGCAATGCCTTGAATTATGGGTGCAGTGTAGAAATTGATTGCATTGCTGCAGTAAAAGAAAATTGAATAGTACATCAAACTGATATGAACATAAGTTTAGAAGATATTCAAGCGGCACACCAAAGAATTGCTCCGCACATCCATCGCACCCCGGTACTTACCAGTAAAAGCATAAATGAAATAGCCGGCAGCGAAATTTATTTTAAGTGTGAGAACTTTCAAAAGATTGGCGCTTTTAAAATTCGTGGCGGGATGAATGCTGCACTGACCTTGTCTCCAGATAAATTAAAAAAAGGTTTAGCCACACACTCATCCGGTAACCATGCACAGGCCATTGCTTTTGCGGCAAGGCAGCTGGGCACCAAAGCCTATATCGTTATGCCCAACAACTCTCCGGCAGTTAAAGTAGCCGCGGTAAAAGGTTATGGGGCAGAAATTACTTTTTGTGAGCCAACACAGGTAGCGAGAGAAAGCACCCTGCAAAAAGTTATTGAGGCTACAGGTGCAGAATTTATTCATCCTTACGATGATTACAGGGTGATAACCGGGCAGGCAACCTGTGCCAAAGAACTTATTGAAGATGTAGGGCCTTTTGATGTAATGGTGGCGCCTGTAGGCGGTGGTGGCTTACTTAGCGGAACCAGTTTAACCACGCATTATTTATTGCCTGGTACAATTATATATGCAGCCGAACCAGATGGTGCAGCTGATGCGGTATTAAGTATCAAAACCGGCAAAGTGGAAAAAGCGGCTTTTGTAAAAACTATTGCCGATGGCCTGCAAACTACATTGAGTGAAAAAACACTCGGCATAATTAAAACCTACGTGAAAGAAATATTATTAGTGAGTGACGAAGAAATAAAAACTGCTTTGCAATTAGTGTACGAAAGAATGAAAATAGTGGTAGAACCCAGTAGCGTAGTGACTTTGGCAGCCGTATTAAAAAATAAGAAGAAATTTGCCGAAAAAAAAACAGGTATCATTCTTACAGGCGGAAATGTAGATTGGGTGAAATTTAGCGAATGGTTTAAATAAGCTCAGCTCTCTTAATATCTTTAAAATAAAAAAAACTGTTGTCCGTAATATGCGGCTACATATTAATTATTATACAAAATTTTTCCTTTTAATATCTTTATACTTAACCAATTATTTTTGAAATCATACGTATATTAATCCCCTGCCATGGTTCGTTTCCGCACGATCCACATTGCAAGTTTCAGTTTGTGAGCATGCAAGCCCGGACACAAACATTGTTGGGTCTGTCTGTCGCATAAAAAATTTTCTTTTTCAGCCATGGGTTACCCGCTAACTTGCCTGCCTAAAATTCTTCTCAATAATTATTATCTTCATAGCTGCACAGCCATTAGATAACCCCAAAACATTTTTATGAAAATGATCTGCAAAAGTCTTTCATGTTTCCTCCTTTTTATTGTAAGCATAATGCTGACAGCCCATGCACAGAATAATGACCGAAAGATCCGCATTATTATGATTGGTGCTCACCCGGATGATTGTGACCAGAAGGGGGGTGGTACCGCTATCCTTTTCGCCAAAATGGGATATGCGGTAAAATTTGTTTCTGTAACAAATGGTGACGCCGGTCACCAGACAATGAAAGGAACAGAATTGGCTAAACGAAGATTTGCGGAAGCACAGGAGGCCGGAAAAAGATTTGGTGTAGCCTATGATGTTTTGAATAATCATGATGGCCAATTAATGCCATCACTGGAAGTAAGATTCCAGATCATTAAAAAGATACGTGAATGGAACGCAGATATAGTAATTGCACCGCGACCGAATGATTACCACCCTGATCATCGTTATACCGGCGTACTCGTTCAGGATGCCGCTTATATGGTGGCTGTTCCTGATATTGTTTCTGGAACACCAGCCTTAAAAAAGAATCCTGCATTTTTATATTTCCAGGATGGCTTCCAGCGACCAAATCCTTTTCGTCCAGATATTTCTATAGATATAACAAATGTATTTGCACAAAAAGTTCATGCACTTGATGCGCATGAATCGCAGATGTATGAATGGTTGCCATGGATAGGACATTATACTGAGCAACTCCCGCAAAATAAAATTGAACGTGAAAAATGGCTTGCTCAAAAAAGAGCTGTAACTATTACTCCCGCAGTAAGAACCGCACTAGAAAAATGGTATGGAAAAGATAAGGCCTTACAGGTGCAACATGCAGAGGCGTTTGAGATTTGTGAGTATGGTGCGCAACCAAATGATGAAGAGGTAAAGAGATTATTCCCGATGTTGGGAAAGTAAAATTATAAAAATTATTCTTTAGCCTGCCGTGTCACCCAATATTTTTATCATCATAACATAATAAAAGTATGCTCTCAGTAGCCTGATTGATAAAGTAAAATAAACCTGAATGAAACCCGCTAAGGTAAGTTGCTAATTTATTATATGTACAGTAATTCATTGGATTGATATTTTTTTAAGAAAAGATTTAGTGATTAAATTCTTCTTGAATTTGTATATGGATTGATTTAACAAGGGATCATCATTAAAAATCCTTCTTAGTATTCTGGATGAATTGATCAAGCAATACGAAAATTCATTGATTGTTCCATGAATCCTTTAAACAACTATACATTTGAGTACTTCAAATCATGTTAATTAAAACTCTTGACAAAACAAAAAAAGTAAGTTATACCCTAAACGCACTAAGAGGCTTTTCAGCAAATATTTGTAGTTTTTTATCACATGATTAGGTATGGTAAGTTTTTAGACCCTGCATATTTGCCAACAAGCTTTAAATACTTTTACGATGAAGGTCACTTTAGAATACTGATATTTTTTGTTATTTCGGGAACTGTTATTTCTTTAAGCAACAAAAAAAATCTTACTTAAAATACTAGCCATGTTTACATAAAAAAGAGGGCTTTAAGAATTTATCCTATTTATGCTCTTAGTTTAATAATTACTTTAATTATTGCTCAAAAGGTATATTCCTTTTACACCATTGCCGGAAATTTCACTTTTCTACAAGTTCTTTTTACTAATGTAATAGCCGAGAATGCCCCAATATGGACCTTACATTATGAAATTGCTTTTTATCTGATATTCATTCCACTTTCAATGTTTAATATTAACCCTCTTAAGGTTGTACTGCTATCAGGTTATCGGTCTTTTAAATTATTTGCTATATCCTTATTTACATACTCCCATAATACTTACTTCTTATTGTTTTGGTTTTACTTTTTGGTCATTAGGTCTTGTAATAGTGAAATTTTTCCCAAAAAAAAATATTGAGAGTGCTAATTACACCAGGTGGGTAAGTTTCCTTTTTCTTATTTTAGCTATCCCATATTTAAATCCAATGGAAGGGCTTTATATAAATATTCAATGAAATACTTCGGGCATCTGCTGGAATTTCCTTATCATGGAGATATAAACCAATGGTTTAAAATAGCTTTTGTATTTGCTGATCTTACTTATTTGCCCTATTGCTTCATGGCGGTAATTTTATTTTCTCAACGAAATTTTAGATTTAAAAATATAGTTCTGCTATTCTTACAATTAATTCCTGCATATACCCTTTATGGCATGTTCAGAGAAAATGGAATTTTTGAATTTAAGAGAATGATCTTTCCTATAAGCTGTTATTTTATCAGCTGGATATTGCTTTTGATAGATTTTTCTCTAATAAAGCTTATATCAAAGAAGATTATTAGATTTTTAATTTGGATGGGAGGGATTTCTTATGGAACTTATATTATTCACATACCAGTACTTATATTTTTTAATAAAATTTCATTCTTTTCCGGATCTGCATTTACATTTTCTATAAGAGTGCTATTGTATTTTCTCTCAACTTTTTTAATGGCTTATTTCCTTGAATATAGTTATCAAAATTGGATACTTAACGTTTTGCAAAATAAAAAAGTTATTCTATTAAAAAATAGTATAAAGTCTTCTTTTAAAAAAAGATAGATACTCAACCAAAATATTTAAGCAATGCAAATCTCCGTTATCCCTTTATCTTAAAATCTCGGACGTGGGGTGTTCCCTCGTTATCCGTAGTATCATAAATAATAAAAAGGAATTGCCGTCCGTAGTTGTGACGTTACTGATGGAAACGGTTCTTCAGTTAACGAAGCGATGAATAAATTACAACATCAAACACACGCATAGAAAGATTTGCCTTGGCAATGTCAAGTGCGCTTACTACTTTTTGGTTAAATATTTTATTATCAACACATTCATGGCAACTGAGCATTACTGCAGTTTTTCTAAAATCAATTTTTCCATATTCATTCGGTTTTGCTAAAAATGCCAGCTCCGATTTATTGCCATAAATATCAAAATCCATTTCGTTAATTTTCAAAAGGTCTTTTAAAGCCATACCCGGATAAATTCCGTTTTTCAATTGCCACTGATTGTTCCCGGACAGTGGATTGTTCTTTTTACCACCTTCTGTTGGAAGTACATTGCTTACCAGGATATATGAAAGATTATTAAGATAAATGTCGTCTCCCCAAACAAAAACAGCCTGGTGGGGGGTGCCGCTAAATAAAACCGAACACTTCTTTAATTCGGTTTCAGACAAATAATACATGTCTTTTTTTACATTCTGTTCACCAAAATAGCTTGCAAGAAATTGGTGAGAATCAAATTGTAGCAGATCTTCTGCATACATTAAGGAGGCGGGAATTACTTTCTCTTTTAAATCAAAACTATATTGTGTAATACTATCCTGCACTTGTAAGCTTGCCTTAATTGTAAGATTTGCTTTTTGAAAAAGCATTGAAGATTCCTTGCTTAAATCTTTCCGGTCGTCATAAAAGAACCCTGATTTAATTAAACTTTGTTGGCCTTGCAGGTATTCATTTACCTCGGGGGTATGTAATGTAAAATATTTTGAATCATTCTTTATGTATATATCAATACTCCTTTTTGGATCTACTCCCTTTTTTTTAGAATTACCTTTTTCAATAAAACATGCTCTCATTGTACCACTGTCTGATTGGCTGCCGGAGAGCATAAACCCTTTCTTGTTCATATAGTGCTCTACGTTTTTTGATGGTAAGTAAGCCAAAGTAATCAGTTCATCCACAGTAAATGACTGGCAGTATGAATTGCTTATAGCAAAATTTTGCAGAATTAGTATAAGCAATATTTTTTTCATGACTATCTTTTAACAACATAGGCTGGGATTTTTTAAAGGAATTGGAAAGTAGCTTTAAACCAACGGGGATGATGGTTTATATCAAAATTGCTAAAACAAAAATAGAAGCTTTTATTTAAAATTCAAATACCGGCAGAGATTATTTTGAAATATCAAAAATCTTCTTCCCGCCACAAGTCATCGTTTGCAATGAGGACTCTTAAAATATTACCCTGCCATATTTCGCCAGGAGCCCTCCCTGCACTGAGAGGACTATAACAATAGAAGCAATAATGCAGTGCATGCTTTGCTTTATTGTAAAAGTCGAGAAATGGCTAGGAATGAAGAAAAAAAACGACGAAGAAACACTTCCTGAATATTTATCTGTTTAATTGATGAACGGGTATTGGTAATTGATTGCTTTTCCTAATTTTAATAATCAGCTTCTAAAATTTTATCACTTTTAAAAATAATAAAATGAAAAGATTACTCATGATTTCCTTTCTTGCTTCCTCACTTATGATGAGCCTGCAACTTATAGCGCAGGATGATAAAAGCAAAAGACCAAGTCCTGCTGCAATAGCTTCTCAACAACTAAAGAGCGGAGCGACCATTTCTATTAATTACAGCCAGCCTTCAATAAAAGGAAGGACCATTGGTAAAGATCTGGAGCCCATGACCGGTAAAGTATGGCGGACAGGAGCCAATGAAGCTACCGTTTTTGAAACGGACAAAGAAGTAACAATAGAAGGAAGCAAATTGCCGGCTGGAAAATATGCAGTGTTTACCATTTTTAATGAAAAGGATGTAACTGTCATCTTCAATAAAACATGGAAGCAATGGGGCGCATTTAAATATGATGAAGCAAATGACCAGTTGAGAATAAAAGCTAAATTGAATGCTGATAAAAAAGCCGGAGAAACAATGAAATTTACGATTAGTCCTGAAGGAAAAGTTACATTACTTTGGGGAACAAGAAAGGTTGAATTTGATGTAAAGTAAAATCAGGATGCTTCTTTTAATATTTGCTTTGGCTGCATATTTAATTTACCATTGTATTGTGCGCCAAGTTCTATTTCAAGAGTATCGGTTGCAATCTCTCCATTTACATAACCGGTTTTTTTTATTTCCAGTTGAGTTGTTTTAACATTCCCGGTTACGGTGCCATAAATAATGACCGATTGTGAGGTTATATCGCCTTTGATGTTCCCATTTTCGCCTAATACTACTCCGCCATGAACAATTACATTTCCAATTATTTTTCCTTCAATTCTTATAACAGATGAACCTTGCAACTCACCCGTGAGGGTGTAGCCTTCGCCAATAATAGTTGAAATTTCCTGCTGATTAATTTCTAAAGGTTGGAGTTTTTTGTTTTTCTTAAACATAATTAATTGAGGGTTAAAAAAGTTTCGGGATTAATTTTTTGTCCATATCGGTGTATCTCGTAATGCAAATGAGGCCCGGTAGACCGGCCTGTAGAACCTATATTGCCAATTTGCTGGCCAATCTCGATATGCTGACCGGGGCTTACCAAAATTTTTGATAAATGCCCATACAGTGTTTCGAAGCCATTACCATGTTTTAAAATTATACAATTTCCAAATCCACCCTTTATGCCTGTAAACTCTACAACACCTTTTGCCATTGCTTTTACCATTGCGCCAAAAGGGCCTTTTATATCCAGGCCTTTGTGTGTTTCTATAGCAGAACCTCCAAATGGATTTTCACGATGCCCGAATGCAGAAGTAACGACGCCTGGAAAAGGCAGACCTAACGGAGTATATGATATGTTGTAAGTAATACGACTTAAGTAACCTTCATAAAAATTAGTGATTTCATCAGTCGATACAACATCATTATCAACCTCGCCACCCTGCCCTCCTTTAAATGCAGTTTTTATCCCCCTGGCTTTTAAAAAGCCATTTATAGTTGATAGTTCCTCATCAATTTTTATAAATTTTTTTCGTACTGCATTAGTATCAATTCCTGATATCAGCCTGTGCATTGATTGTAACTTTTTTGAAAGGGTTTCTGCTAGTTCGTTTTGTTTAATTTTATTAGAGGTTAAGAAGATGATAGTACTTATTAAAGAGATAAAAAGTAAGGATAAAACCAAAAGATATTTTTTCCAGTTTAATATTAAATTGCTCGAAACCTGGATCGGCTTAATAGCCTGTGGGTTTTTATTGACAAACAGGATGGTGGTTTTTTCAGTTTTTCGCTTCATTACTGCCACGTTAATTTATTTAATATGGTTACTTCTAACTTAGAGATAATCAATTTGGATAAAATGAATTTGAGAATTATGCCCCAAATGGGCCTAACATAGTAAACGATAAAATAGTATAATTAATTGTCTAAGAAAGGCGCACGAATGAAACACAATGGATAACCAATTGCTATACATAGGTTGCTGCTATGAATTATAAATTAAAGTGTCGTGAATTACAAACTATTCACAGCAGTAATATTATGTTGCTATATAATTATACATTTATAAAAAATAAAAGCATGAAATTTCTTTCTCTGGAACCATTTGTTCCATCCGGCAATAATTTCGAGGGCTCTAAATTATTCTTCCGGGAATTGGGTTTTACTATTAATGGGATGCCGGCGACTATATTGGATTTGAAAAAGACGGATGCAAATTCATTCTGCAGAAATATGACAAAAAAGATTTTGCAGAAAATTTTATGGTAAGCGTGGGTATAAGCAATGCACAGGAATTCTGGAATGAAGTAAATGAAAAACAATTGCCTCAGAGGTTTGGTATTAAGTTAGGTAAGCCAACGGAACAACCTTATGGCAAAGAAGTTAACATCATAGATATTGCCGGAGTGTGCTGGCATTTTGTTGAACAATTACCATAACAATAAATTATAAAGAAAATGGAAACGCAAAACAAAACAATTATTGCAGTAGAAAATACCATTAACGCACCGGTGCAAAAGGTTTGGGAATATTGGACAAAGCCTGAGCACATCACTAAATTGAATAATGCTTCTGATGACTGGCATACGCCACATGCAGAAAATGATCTGCGTGTTGGGGGTAGTTTTGTTTCCCGTATGGAAGCTAAGGATGGCAGTTCTGGTTTTGAATTTTGGGGTGTGTATGATGTTGTAACAAATAATGAAGACATAGAG